>DATINU010000100.1:0-7577 GCA_035473955.1 Allosphingosinicella sp. | reverse complement strand
AATAGATGATGAAATGGGTCGATACGGCGCGCCGCCATTCCGCCCGGGCCGGCGCCGCCATCGCCAGCAGCGCGGCCAGCACGCCCAGGCCGAAGACCACGCGCCTCATCGTCCGAATCCCCCCTGCCCCTTGCCGAGGCTTCTTCTAACTCGCGGGGAAATCAAAGGAAAGAATAGGGATCGACATCGACGCTGACGCGAACGCTGCTGCGCCAGCTCAGGGCCCCCAGCCACTCGCGGATGATCTCCTGGACGGGCACGGCGCGGTTGGCGTGGACGAGGAGGCGGAGGCGGTGGCGGCCGCGCAGCATCGCGAGCGGGGCGGGGGCAGGGCCGAGCACCACCAAATTTTCGTGCGCCGGCGCGGCGCGGCCGATCATCCGCGCAATCTCGGTCGCCTCGGCCTGGTTTTCGGAAGAGACGATGATCGCGGCGAGGCGGCCGAAGGGGGGCATCGCGGCCTCGCGGCGGGCTTCGGTCTCGGCGGCGTAGAAGCCGGCCGCGTCGCCCCCGATCAACGCCTGCATGACCCGCGCCTTGGGATCGTGGGTCTGGACGAGGACGCGGCCATGGCGCTCGCCACGGCCCGCACGGCCGGAAACCTGGCGGATCTGCTGGAAGGTGCGCTCCGCGGCGCGCAGGTCGCCGCCGGCGAGGCCGAGGTCCGCGTCGACCACGCCGACGAGGGTGAGATTGGGGAAATGATAGCCCTTGGTGACGAGCTGTGTGCCGATGACGATGTCGATCTCGCCTGCTTCCATCCGCGCGACGAACTCGGCCGCCTTGGCCGGGGACCAGATCGTGTCCGAAGTGACGATCGCGGTGCGGGCCTCGGGGAAGAGGTCCTTCACTTCGTCGGCGATGCGCTCGACGCCGGGGCCGCAGGCGACCAGGCTGTCTTCCTCCTTGCACTCCGGGCAGGCGCGAGGCGTGGGCATGACATGGCCGCAATGGTGGCAGGCGAGGCGCCTTGTGAAGCGATGCTCGACCATCCAGGCGGTGCAATTGGGGCATTGGAAGCGGTAGCCGCAATGGCGGCAGAGCGTGAGCGGGGCATAGCCGCGGCGGTTGAGGAAGAGCAGGCTCTGCTCGCCCGCCTCCAGATTCTCGCCCAGCGCGGCGACCAGGGGCGGCGCCAGCCAGCGTCCGCGCGGCGGCGGCTCCGCCAGCATGTCGATCGCCGCCATGTCAGGCAGGCGGGCGCCGCCATAGCGGTCGGGCAGTTGCAGCTCTTTGTAAGTGCCGATTTCGGCCTGGTGGCGGCTCTCGATCGCGGGCGTGGCGGAGGCCAGGATGACGGGCACCGCCTCCAGCTTGGCGCGCATCACCGCGACGTCGCGGGCGTGATATTGGACGCCCTCTTCCTGCTTGAAGCTGGCCTCGTGCGCCTCGTCGACGACGATCAGGCCGAGCTTCGGATAGGGGAGGAACAGCGCCGAGCGGGCGCCGACCGTGACCCGGGCCTCGCCGCTGGCGATCGCCCGCCAGGCGCGGCGGCGCTGCGATTGCCTGAGGCCCGAATGCCAGGCGACCGGCTCGCAGCCGAAGCGCGCGGCGAAGCGCTTCAGGAACGGCTCGGTGAGCGCGATTTCCGGGAGCAGGACGAGCGTCTGGCGGTCGTTGCGCAGCGCCTCGGCGATCGCCTCGAAATAGACTTCGGTCTTGCCCGAGCCGGTGACGCCGTCGAGCAGCCAGGGGGCGAAGGCGCCGGCATCGACCGCGGCGCGCAGTTCCCCGGCCGCCGCTTCCTGCGCCGGCTCCAAAGCGGGCGGCTCATGGCCGGGATCGGGAACGGGGAAGGGGTCGTCGATCGCCACCTCCACGGCCTCGATCGCCCCGGCCTTGACCAGGCCCCGGATCACGCCGTCGGACACGCCCCCGATGGCCGCCAGCTCGCTGACCAGCCCCTGCCGCTCGCCGATTCGTGCGAGCGCCTGCGCGCGTTGCGGAGTGAGGCGCTCGGCAATCTGGCCGGTGAGCCGATATTCGGTGACGGTGCGGGCGCCCTCCAGCGCGCCGGACGAGGGCATGGCCATGCGCAGTACGGCGGCGAGCGGCGCCAGATAATAGTCCGCGGTCCATTCGATCAGCCGGCGCAGGGGCGCGGGCAGCGGCGGCAGATCGTAGGCGTGGAGCAAGGGGCGCAGGCGATTGTCGCCCACCGCCTCGGTCTGCAGCCGCTCGGGCTCCCAGACCGCGCCGATCAGCTGGCGCGGGCCCAGCGGCGCCACCACGATCGAGCCCGGCTCGACCGCCATGCCCTGCGGCACGCGATAATCGAGCGGGCCGAGCGCGGCATTGAGGACGATCACACGGGCGCGGGAAGACGACATCGAGCCCGCCCATATCGCGATCCGCCCGTGATCCGAAGGTGAAGTTGCGCATCGAGCATGTTCATGCTATGTTCTCATTACCGGGCTCTTTCGCAAGGTCAATCGATCGATTCCGCCGGACCGCGGCGATGATTTGAGTCGAACGGAATTTTGCAGCAGTGCGAACATTCGGAACATTCGGCGTTCTGCTATCGATCGAATCGGGACAGGAGACGTGAGATGATCGCCCGCCACTGGCATGGCCGCGTGCCCTCGTCGCTCGCCGCCGACTATCTAAAGCTTATGAAGGAGGTCGCGCTGCCCGATTACCGCTCGGTGCCTGGAAACCTGCGCGCCTGGTGCCTGCACCGGGCGGAGGGCGACATCGTCCATGTCGAGATGCTGACGCTGTGGCAGGACGAGGCGGCGATAAGGCGCTTCGCGGGCGAGGACCTGACGCTTGCCAAATATTATGATTTCGATCCGGATTTCCTGCTCGAGCTGGAGACTTCGGTCCGCCATTACGAGATGATCGAGGGCTGACGATGGACGCGGAAGCCCAGCTCGATTCGTTCATCGACAAGTTCACGCCCGAGGTGGCGGCGCTGACCCGGGCGCTGCTGGCGAAGGCGAAGGCGCGGATCCCCGGTGCCACCATCATGGTCTACGACAATTACAATGCGCTCGCGATCGGCTTCGCGCGCTCGGAGAAAGCAAGCGAGGCGATCCTCTCGCTGGCGGTGATGCCGCGCTGGGTGACGCTCTGCTTCCTCTGGGGCAAGGCCCTTCCCGATCCGCATGGCCTGTTGAAAGGCGAGGGCAGCCGCGTCCGCAACGTCCGCCTGCACGAGGCCGAGGCGTTCGATGATCCCCGCATCCAGGCGCTGATCGACGCCGCGCTCGATGAGAGCGACTGGCCGATCGATCCAGCCGCGCCGCAGCGGCTGTTGATCAAGTCGATTTCGGCGAAGCAGCGCGCGCGCCGGCCGGGAACCTAGTCGCCGTTGCCGGAGCTGGTGACGTTGAGCGACAGGGTGAAGGTCGCGGCATGATCCATCTGGTCGCGCCGGCCGTCGCGGCCGAACCGGTACTGGTTCAGATAGCCCACCTCGCCGCGCAGATTGCCGCCGAGGGGGATCGAGACGCCGAGCGCGTTGCGCATCCGCTCATAGCCGCCGCGCTGGCCCCAGGCCGTGCCGTTGAGGTTCAGGAAATGCTCCTGAGTGGCGAACAGCTTGAGGCCGCCGGACGTCAGGGGTGTCTCGAAGCCGAGCCTCGGCCGCAGCCGAAAGCCGATCTCGCCGCCGCTGCTGTTGAAGCGTTGCTCGAAGCGCAGGCGGCCGCTGAAGCCGGACCCGAGCGGCACCAGGATCATCTGGCGAAGGCGCTCCTCGTTGGGCAGCCGTCCATTGCGGTCCCAGTCCTCGACGTGACGATAGCCCGCCGACAGTTCGATCCCGCCGCGGGTCGTGTGGGTGAACAGGATGCCGGTCTCGGCATGGGAGAAGCCCTCGGCGCGGTCGCTGAAGCGGCCGATGCCCTCGACCGTCACTTTTTCGCGCGCGCCGATCGCCAGCGACGCGTTCACCTGGAACCACAATTGCTCGTCGGTCTGCTGAGCGCCGGCCGGGGCGCCAATGAGGAGCAGCGGCAGAGCGAGAAGGATGGAGCGCATCGGATTCCGGTGTTAGAGGCGGGGCGAGACGGGAACGCGCTATCGCGCCGGAACCGGGATGTCACATTCGTTTTTTCCGGGAGGTCCGATGAAATTCTTCGCCGACACCGCCGACACCGCCGACATCCGCGACCTGGCCGAAACGGGCCTGCTCGACGGCGTCACCACCAACCCGTCGCTGATCCACAAGGCGGGACGGGATTTCGTCGAGGTGGTGACGGAAATCGCCGGGATCGTCGCCGGGCCGGTTTCGGCCGAAGTGGTGGCGCTCGATCATGACGGGATGATGCGCGAGGCCGAGATCTTGCGGAAGATCGCCGACAATATCGCGGTCAAGGTGCCGCTGACGATCGACGGCCTGAAGACCTGCAAGAAGCTGACCGGCGACGGCACGATGGTCAATGTCACGCTTTGCTTTTCGGCCAACCAGGCGCTGCTCGCCGCCAAGGCCGGGGCGACTTTCATCTCGCCCTTCCTCGGCCGGCTCGACGATATCGGCCAGACCGGCATGGAGCTGATCGCCGACATCCGCCTGATCTACGACAATTACGATTTCGCCACCCAGATCCTCGCCGCGAGCATCCGCCATCCGATTCACGTGCTCGAGGCCGCCAAGCTGGGCGCCGACGTGATGACGGCCCCGCCCGCGGTGATCCGCCAGCTCTTCAAGCACCCGCTGACCGATAGCGGGATCAAGGCCTTCCTCGCCGATTGGGAGAAGACGGGGCAGCAGATCGGCTGAGGCCGCGGCCCCAATAGCGGGCCGGCCTCCCGTGCGGACCGGCCGGCCCTGACCGCCAGGCCAATGGCGGCTGCTTCACTAGTCCCGCCTCGAAGGTCGAGCTTTCGCTCTTCAGCCCGGTTCGTCGTGGCCGCGGCTCAATTCGCCCCGCCGTCCGCGCCGGCCAGCAACCCCATCATCCGGAAGCTCGCCCAACCGCCGCGGGAGATCACGATATGATCGTGCACGCAAATCCCCATGACGAAGGCGGCGTCGATGATCCGCCGGGTGGCATCGACGTCTCCCGGACTCGGTTGGTGGCTGCCCGAAGGGTGGTTGTGGACGAGGATGATGCCGGTCGCCCCCACTTCGAGCGCGCGCTTCACCACTTCGCGCGGATAAGCGGGCGCCTCGCCGACCGTGCCGTCCCAGATGAGATCGTCGGCCATCAGCTCGTTCTGCGAGGTCAGGAAGAGCACCCGGAAGCGCTCGTTGGTGAGATTGGCCATGTCGGCCTTCAGATAATCAAGCAGCTGCTTCGAGGTGGAAATGACCGGCCGGCTCGCCAGCGGCAGACGGAGGCCGTGCAGCAGGCTCGCCTGGACGGCGGCGAGGAAGCGCGCGGCTTGCGGGCCGACGATTCCCGCTCTCTCGCTGGTCTTCGCCGACAGCGCGGCGGGCAAGGAGCCGAAGCGCCTGATCAGGGCGTCGGCCCAGCGGGCGGCATCGCCGGGCCAGGCGGGGCGGAGGAGCGCATCCAGGAGGGATCGGCACCGTTCCGCTTGATCCGCAGCTGGTGGGCGCGGGTCCCCGCCGCCATGATCAGCAGCATCGGATAGCTCCACACCGTAAGGATCACGGCATAGGCCCACGGAATGACCTGCGGACGCAGCAACATCGCCAAGTGCCCCACCAGGCCGATCCCCACCAGGGCGCTCACCCAGAGCGGCCAATATCTGTCGGCGCGCAAGGCAAGCAGCACGAAGGCGAGGAACGACGCGGCATCGACGGCAAAAACGCCGATCTCGACCCCGCGATAGTGGATCGGGGAACTCATCACCGCCGCATAGGTAAGCAGCGATCCGATCAGGAAGATCGCCGCTCCGATACGTTCGGGAGCGCCACCGGCCGCGAAGGCGTAGGCGCAGCAGGCGAGCATCAAGGCGACGAAATAGACGTTCATGGCCGGCCCTGACCGGACCACGGGAACACGGTCCGGTCAAGACGGCCTCCTCGAATCAGCTGACGGCACGGAGCGGCACGGGCGCGACGCGGCCATAGGGAATGTCGGCGGCCGGCGGCTTGGGCGCCATATCGCCGATACTGACTTCCTGCAGACCGATCTGGGCGCGGGCCTCATCCAGCGAGTGATGGGTTTCGACGACATTGCGGCGCGCCTGGACGAGCGAGGAGAATGTTTCCGCGGCGCGATCGAGCGCGGTCTGCCCGATCATCGCGGGCAGGCGCGCCTCGCCGCGGGCGGCCGGCATGGAGGCGTTGAGTTCGGCGGCCCGGGTGATCGCGACGTCGATCGCTTCCTCCAGGGCAAAGAGATGATCCGCCACTCGTTGGGCGACGGCCTGGCGTGTTCTGGGCATGAGCTTTCCCCCTCCGCGGCCGACGGGCGGCGCGGTTTTGATGGTTTCGAACGTCTTGTTTTCGCTAACCCAGCGCTCGACCGAGCCGGGAAAGCGCCTCCAACCCGGCCACGAACAGGCCGAATCCGAGGGCGATCAGCAGGATGAGAAGAAAGATCCATCCCAGCCTTGTGGCGGCACTCAGGTCACTTGGCTTTCCTCTCCTGATCGGGAGGGGCAGCTTGAGCGCTTCCGGTTCCGGTGAGGGGAAACGCCGTGGCGACGGCGCTTGCATCCCGCACCGACTGACCCGACGACGCTGTTCGCGGCTCCTCAGTCGATGCGCCAAATGTCGCCGATCCGCCGCCCGGCGCAATCTCCAGCGGCTGGTATACCAACGGCTGGCCGACCTCCGCTTCCTGCTCCGCGAGCATGCAGGCGGCCCGACGGCGGTCGCTCACCGCCAGGGTCCGCATCGCCGCCTTGATATACTGATCCACGGTGCCCGGCTCGACGCCGAGGAGGGGCGCGATCTCCTTCGACGACATGTGCGCGTAGACGAGTCGCAGGCACTGGCGCTGCTTGTCGGTCAAGCGAGCGAGGCGATCAGAGGTCATCAGCGCTCGCTTATCGCCCGATTCGCCGAAAAGACAAAGGATTGCGTGGCCTTCGGGCGACAGTGGGCCTGCCACGCGCGGCCCGCGGCGCGTCG
This sequence comes from Allosphingosinicella sp., assembly GCA_035473955.1. Lineage (GTDB taxonomy): Bacteria > Pseudomonadota > Alphaproteobacteria > Sphingomonadales > Sphingomonadaceae > Allosphingosinicella. Next base: position 580 of record DATINU010000100.1, on the reverse strand, counting down.
CCCATCGCTTCTTAACCATATCCGTATTAGCTTCGCCCTCATGGGAAGGGTGATCAGCTTCGAGAATCACGCGCTCGCGAGCCTCCGGGCGCGAGTCGCCGCGGCGGAGGAGGCCAATCAGGACCTCATCGCCTTCGCGCGCGGCCATTCCGGCGCGGTCGCCTCGATCCACGAGGCAGTGCTCGCCGCGATCGAGGCCGAGGGGCTCGATCACCTGATCCACGTCGTGACTCAGGAATGGCCGCAGATCCTGGGGCTGGACGCGGTCGCGGTCGCGCTATGGACGGGCGAGACCGGGGTGCGCGCCGACGCTTCCGGCCTGCAATTCGTCGATCCCCGGCTGATCGAGAAATCGGTCCGCGAGTTCGAGGGCGTCCTGCTGCGCGGCGTCGGCCGCGGCCATCCCTTGTTCGGCCCCGCCTGCGAGCTGATCCGCGCCGAAGCGCTGATCCGCCTGACCAGCGAGCCGCCTTTGCCGAGCGGCCTGCTCGCGCTCGGCCAGCGCAATTCGCAGAGCTTCGATACCCGTCACGGCTCCGAATTGCTGATCTTCCTCGGCCGGGTGCTGACCCGTTGCATG
>DATINU010000099.1:0-2363 GCA_035473955.1 Allosphingosinicella sp. | reverse complement strand
GGTCCATATGATCGTAATGATTGTGGCTGACGAGGACGAGATCGATCTTCGGCAGATCCTCGAAGCGCACGCCCGGCTGGCGGACGCGAGCCGGGCCGGCGAAGGAGAAAGGCGACGCGCGCTCCGACCAGATCGGATCGGTGAGGATGTTGAGCCCGTCGACCTGAACGAGCACGGTGGCATGGCCGATCCAGGTGACCAGCATTTCGCCGGGCGCGGCACGGCGCGGCGGCACGGTCTGGTGGACGGGGACGTGCGCGGGCCATGCCGCCCTGTCCCCGGCCCAGCGGCTGAAGAAGCGGCGGGCGTCGATTGGCTGGGGCGGCGGCGCGCCGGGATTGAAGAAGCGATGCCCATCGAAATGATCGCTGACCGGGCCGCGATAATAGATGCGGTCGAGCAAAGGCGGCACGATCGTCGGCGCGAAGCAGAGGGCGATGAGCGCAAACAGAAAAATTCTGCCCGCCCATCTCAACACCGTCCGGATCATTGGGCCTTCGTTCAGGGCGCGTAGCTGAAGCCCGCGGGGGCGCGGGTTTCGACATGCTCCTCATGATACATGTCGAACGCGATGCGCGCGGTCGCGCCGCCGCAGCTCACCTCATAGGCGCCGACGATCGAGCCGTAAGCGCCGACGCCGGCGGTGCTGCGGCCGCCGATCCGGGGCTGGCTGCCGTCGGGGCAGCGCAAATGGCCGAGATAGGCATGTTCGCCCTCGGGCCCGCCGACCCGGATCGGGTTTTGTACCGTGCCGAACGGATGTGCGTCCGCCGCTGCGGCGATCTCGGCGATCTCCTGCTCGGGCGACGAGCGGCGCATCTCCGCGGCCATCGACTCGGGCGATTGGGTGCGGGCGCCGAGCTCCTGAGCGGCGGCGGGCACGGCGATGAAGGCCGCGATAGCGGGGGCGAAAAGGACGGGAAGGCGACGCATCTTACTCTCCGATGTGGCGGGCGCACTTAGAGCCTGCCCAGGCCTGGGCACAAGCGCCGCTTGACATGCAACTATAAGGTTGCATATGGGGATGCTATGGAGATGGTCTTCAAAGCGCTGGCGGATGAAAGCCGCCGGCAATTGCTCGACCGGCTATTCGCGCGCGGCGGTCAGACCCTCGGCATGCTTGCCGCGGGGCTGCCGATGTCGCGCCAGGCCGTGGCCAAGCATCTCGCGATCCTCGAGGCGGCCAATCTGGTGAGCGTCCATTGGCGGGGGCGCGAGAAGCTCCATTACCTCAATCCCATCCCGATCGGCGAGATCGTCCGCCGCTGGGTCGGCAAATTCGAAGATGCGCGGGTGGAATCGCTGACCGGTCTGAAGGCCGAGCTCGAAGACGCCGCCATCGAAATCAAGGAGAAGAGAAATGTCCGCACCTGAATTCGTCTATACCGTTTATATCGCCGCTCCGGCCGAGCGGGTCTGGAACGCGCTCGTCGATGGCGACGTCACGCGCAAATATTGGGGCCATGAGAATCGCTCGGACTGGCGGCCGGGCTCACGCTGGGAACATGTCCGGGTCGGGCCCGGCGGCGAGGTCGATGTCGCCGGCCGGGTGATCGAAATCGATCCCCCGCACCGTCTCGTGGTCAGCTGGTTCTCGCCGGAGGATGAGGGCGATTCGGCGCGGACTTCGCACGTGACTTATGAGGTCACGGCAATGGGCGAAGAAGCCAGGCTGGTGGTGACGCACAGCGATCTCAACGAGGAGGGGATGCGTCTTGGCGTCTCGGCGGGCTGGCCGCTGGTGCTTTCGAGCCTCAAATCCTACCTCGAAGCGGGCAAGGGGCTGGCCGCGCTCGACCGGCGGATCGAGGAACTGAGCGATCAGTGAAAATTGCGCGAGCGGATGCGCAGCCCGCCGTCGCGTCCTGAAGGTGGCGTGGATGGCCGGGAGCGCGGTCCGTCGCGGGGGTCGTAGCCGCCATTGCGGGCGCCGTCGGCGGGGGCGGGGCGGTGCGGGAAGTGCATCGCCCCGACTTGGTTGAGCAAGGGCGTGAGGTCCTCGATCCGCTCGGTGACGATGTGGATCACCTTGCCTTCCACCTGCAAGGTGCCGGTGACGCAGACCATGGCGGAGGCGAGGATGATGCGGCGGTGGCTGTCGAAGATGCGCTGCCAGGCAAGCGCGTTGGCGATGCCGGTCTCGTCCTCCAGCGTCAGGAAGGTGACGTTGCCCTTGCCCGGGCGCTGGCGGACCAGGACGATGCCGGCGACGCGGATTTTCTGGCCGTCCTTCGCGTTTTTCAAGGCGGCGGCGGGGAGGATCCCGCGCCGGTCCAGCTCGGGCCTCAGGAAAGCGACCGGATGGGCGCGGAGCGAGAGCTGCACGGCGCGATAATCCTCGACCACCTCGCGGCCCTCGGTCA
>DATINU010000098.1:0-15812 GCA_035473955.1 Allosphingosinicella sp. | reverse complement strand
TGTCGGGCGCGTCGGCGGTGGTGAAGCGCAATTCGACCTGGTCGCGGCCGCCGCCGTCGCGGTCGCCGCTTTCGACATGCATGCCGCTCATCCGGCTGCTCGGATAGATGAGGCCGCTATCGTCCCTGATATCGGCCTCGCGCTGCAGCCCTTCGGGGATGCGGACCTTCATTTCGAAGCCGTTCGCCGATATGCTGACCTCGCCCTCCTTCGATTTGCCGTCGGCGGAGCCGGTGGGCTGGGCGGCATCGTTGCCGAACTTCGCCTCGCAGGCGGCGAGGGCGAGGATCGCCGCGATGGCGAGCGGGAGCAGCTTGGCGGACGTCATGGCCATGTCCTTTCGTATCGGCCGCAAAATAGCTGTATTAGCAAGCTAACACAATATCGTCCGGCCTTGTCGCTGCCACGATGTGTCCCTAGCGGCGGTCCATGTCCAGCGATCACGGCGTCCACCGCGCCGGCCTCCTCTACGGGCTCGCCGCCTATCTCTGCTGGGGGGTGATGCCCCTCTATTTCAAGCTGCTCACGGCAGTGCCCGCGACCGAGATCGTCGGGCACCGGATCATCTGGTCCGTCCTGTTCCTCGCCCTGCTGGCGACGTTGTGGCGGCGCTGGGGCGCGATCCGCGCCGCGGTGACGACCAGCCGGGTGCTGATCACCTTGATGCTTACCGCCGTGCTGATCGCGGTGAACTGGCTCGTCTATATTTATTCGGTGGTGAGCGGGCATGTGCTGGCCGGCAGCCTCGGTTATTATCTCAATCCTCTCGTCAACGTGCTGCTCGGCGTCGCTCTGCTCAAGGAGCGCCTGAGCCGTGGACAAATGCTTGCGGTCGCGCTTGCGGGGACGGGTGTCGCCGTGTTGGCGGCCGGGGCGGGGGGCGACTTGTGGATCAGCCTCACGCTTGCGTTCAGCTTCGGACTTTATGGCTTCCTGCGGAAGATCGCGCCGGTCGATTCGCTGGAGGGTCTGTCGGTCGAAACCGCTTTGCTGGCGCCGCTTGCGCTCGGCTGGATCCTCTGGCTCGGTGCCCAGGGGGCAGGCGGCCTCGGCCACTACGCCATGGGCACGAACCTGCTGCTGATCCTCGGCGGCGCGGTCACCGCCATTCCGCTGCTGCTCTTCACCGCCGCCGCCAAGCGCCTCCCTTATTCGACGCTCGGCTTCCTCCAATATCTGGCGCCCTCGCTGCAATTCCTGCTTGCCGTGCTCGTCTTCGGCGAGACGCTGACCACGGCGCACCTCATCTGCTTCGGCGCGATCTGGACGGCGCTTGCCATCTTCGCCTTCGAGGGCCTCCGCCAAGGCCGCGCTGCCGCCCGGGAGCGCGCCGAGATCGAAGCCTGCGAGGCCTGCGTCCCCTAGCTTGCGCCGCGCCGCCTGCCGCGCGATATCCGCGGCAAAGGGAGGGAGTCGCGATGAAGACCGATCCGCGCATCGACGCCTATATCGCCCGCCAGGCCGATTTCGCCCGGCCGATCCTCACGCATTTGCGGGCGATGATCCACGAGGCCTGCCCGGATGGCGAGGAGACGCTGAAGTGGAGCATGCCGAGCTTCCTCCACAAAGGAAAAATCCTCGCCGGAATGGCCGCGTTCAAGGCGCATGCGACCTTCGGCTATTGGAACGATGCGATGCTGAGCCAGGACGCGAAGAATCGCAGCGCCATGGGCCAGTTCGGGCGGCTGACCGCGCTCGACGATTTGCCCGCGAAGGCGGTGCTGCTCGACCTGACCCGCAAATCGATGGCGCTGATCGAGTCCGGCGCGAAGCCACCCCGCGCGACGGCGAAGAAAGCGCCTTTCACCGTGCCGCAGGATCTGCGCGCCGCGATCGACGCGGCCCCCGCGGCGAAGGCCACGTTCGATGCCTTCCCGCCGTCCTGCCAGCGCGAATATGTCGAATGGGTCACCGAGGCGAAGCGCGCCGAGACCCGCGCCAAGCGGCTCGCCCAGACGGTCGAGTGGCTCGCCGAAGGCAAGCGCCGCAACTGGAAATACGAGAATTGCTGACCCCTGGCGTCATCCCGGACTTGATCCGGGATCCATGAACATTGCGGTGCGAAGGCTCGAAAGTCCGTGTTCATGGATGCTGACTTTCGTCAGCATGACAAAGTGCGGGTGCCCAGTTTTAGAGCAGGTTCGTATCTGACTGGTTGGCCGGCTCCGCGCTCGGAGGAGCGTTAGGGTCGTGCGGCAGCGGTGGCAAAGGCCGGCAGACGGGCAGGCCGAGCTGCGCATGCTGCTCGCAATCGCGGACCTGAACGTCGTCATTGGGCGCGATGAACACCGCCCAATGCTTGCCGTTGTCGCAAAGCGCGACCCACATCGCCAGCTGCTGATAATCCTGCTGATAGGCGAGCCGCTCGACCCGCTGGCAACGCTTGCCGTTGCGCCGGATCACGTCGACCAAGGCGACCCGCGGGTAGATGGGCGAGAGCGCCTTCAGCCTGTCGCTGCCCGGATTGGCGATGCGGATCTTGGGCCCGGCGTCATTGGCCGGCGGCGCGGATTCGCCGCAGCCGGCGAGGACGAGCAGCGCGACGCAAGAAACGGGGGCCAATATCCTTTTCATCTGTCCTCCTTCGCCCACTCGGCAGGAATGAACGAGCGGCCGTCTTGTTGCTTCGCCGTCATGCCGGTTGGGCGGCTTCCTGCCGATAATGCTCCCTGAGCGAAACCTTGTCGATCTTGCCGGTGCCGAGCTTGGGCAGCGGCTGATCGACGAACCAGACCCGCGCCGGCAGCTTGAACGCGGCGAGCCGCTCGGCGAGGAAGGCGCAGAGCGTCTCCTTGTCGAGCCCGCCCTCTTCGCACCAGACCGCCGCCGCCGGCACCTCGCCGAGCCGGTCGTCGGCGACTCCGAACACCGAGGCTTCCGAAACGAGCGGATGCGCGTAGATCGCCGCCTCCACCTCCTGCGCGCTGATATTCTCGCCGCCGCGGATGATGATGTCCTTCTTGCGGTCGACGATGAACAAATAGCCGTCCTCGTCCAGATAGCCGATGTCGCCGGTCTTGAGATAAAGATCGGCGGTGAAGGCGGCCCCGGTCGCCGCCGCGTCGCCCCAATAGCCGCGGATGCAGGCGGCGCTGCGGATGCCGATCTCGCCGCGTTCGCCCGTGGGCAGGTGGGCGTCGCCCGCGCCCAGGATCGCCAGCTCGACCATCGGCCTGTGCGCGCGGCCGGTAGAGGCGGGCTTGTAGTGATAATTGGACCAGAAATTGCTGCAGCCGACCGCGTTGGTTTCGGTGAGGCCGTAGCCGAGCGCGGGTTGCGCGCCCTTGAACGCATCCTCGAGCCGTTTGACGTGCGCGACCGGGCGCGCCGCGCCGCCGGCGGCGATGTCGGTCAGTGAGGAGAGATCGTATTTGTCGCGGTCCGGATGCTGCATCAGTTCCAGGCTCATCGTCGGCACGCCCACGAAATAGGTGATCTTCTCGCGCGCGATCAGCTTCAGCGCCTCGCCCGCGTCCCATTTCGGCATCAGCACCATGGTGCGGCCGATCACGAAGCTGTTGAGCAGCACCGGCACCTCGCCGGTGACGTGGAACAGCGGCACGTTGACCAAAGTCTTGGGCGGTCCGGGCGCGGGCTCGCCGTCGCGTTCCTTGATGCCGAGCAGGGTCATCAGCCCGATCGTATAGGTGTAAACGCCGGTCGTGACGGCGCGATGGCTCGAAACCGCGCCCTTGGCGAGGCCGGTCGAGCCCGACGTGAAGAGGATGGTCGCGTCGTCTTCCTCGGCCACTACGGGCAGATCGGCCTCGGCCGTGCGCTCGAAGAGCGGGGCCAGCGCATCGTCGATCGGCAGCGCGATCGGAAGCGCGACGATCGGCATCGTGCAGCCGCCGGCCTTCAGCAATTTGGCGCGGCTTTCGTCGGCGATGATCAGCTCCGGCGCGGCGAGATCGAGCCCGTGGCGCATCTCGTCCGCCTGCCACCAGCCGTTGATCAAAGTCGCGATCCCGCCCGCCTTCAGCACCGCCATGTAAGCGACGATCCAGGCGGGGCAGTTGCGCATCGCGATGGCGACGCGATCACCCTTGGCGACGTTCCAGCTCCCGGCGAGCACCCGCGCCAGCTTCGTCGATTGCGCGTGGAGATCGGCGAAGGTCAGCCGCTCCTCGCCCGCGATCACCGCCTCGACGGCGCCGTTGAGGGCGCAGAAGGCGTCGAACAGCCCGGGCAGGGTGGCCGGGAAATTGGTGACGATCGCCCGCCCTTCTTCATCCTCGCCGAGCCGCACGCGGCCGGCCTCGCCGATGATCCCGGCCAGCACCTCGTCATATTTACGGTCGAGTTCGCTCGGCATCTAGGGTTCCTGCTCGGCACTGGTGGTCGTGATCGGCCGGAGAAGCCGGCTGGACAGGAGGGCGGTGAAGGCCGGGCCGGGCAGTCCGGTCGATCCGGCCGACGCAGCCGGCCGGCCTCTCCGGCCGACCGCGAAGCGGCGGGTTGGCATTTGCCGTCCGGGCTGCGTCCCTCGATCGGTCACGATGGCTTGACCATCGCTCCCCCCTCGCTCCTTGCCGGACGACAAATGCCAACCCGTCACGACCGCCTCCAGTGCCGAGCAGGAACCCTTGGCTCCGCTTTGCCTTTTCTCCTGCCCCTTCTATGAAGGCGCGAGCCTGATGGGGGAAGCCTTGATCGACGCCTTACTGACATCTTTGGCAACAGCGGGCGACGCGATCCGCTGGACCGATCTCGGCATCGGCAAGATCGCCTGGGATTTCGGCACGCTGAGCCTGTTCGGCACCGAAATCCACATGGTGCTGCGCTGGTACAGCCTCGCCTACCTGTTCGGCATCATCATCGGCTGGTGGTATTTGCTGAAGCTCTTGAAGCAGCCCGGCGCGCCGATGGCCCGGCGCCATGCCGACGACATGGTCTTCTATGCGACGCTCGGCATCATCCTCGGCGGGCGGCTGGGCTACGTCCTGTTCTACCGGCCGCTCGATTATTGGAACAACCCGGCGGCGATCTTCCGCATCTGGGACGGCGGCATGTCGTTCCACGGCGGCGTGATCGGGGTGACGCTCGGGATTCTCTATCTCGCCTGGCGGCAGAAGCTCGATTGGCTGCGCATCCACGATTATGTCGCCTGTTGCGTGCCCTTCGGCCTGTTCCTCGGCCGCCTCGCCAATTTCACGAATAGCGAGCTGTGGGGGCGCCAGACCGACCTCCCCTGGGCGATGCGCTTCTGCGAGGCCTTCGATCCCGCCGAGAATTGCCTGATCGAGGGCGTGCCGCGCCATCCGAGCCAACTCTACGAAGCGGGGCTCGAAGGCATCCTTCTGTTCGCGGTCCTTTGGTATCTCTTCTGGCGGACGCGCGCCCGCTATCAGCCCGGCAAGCTCGTCGGCACCTTCGTCCTGGTCTACGGGATCAGCCGCTTCCTGGTCGAGATGGTCCGTCAGCCCGATCAGGGGCTCGAACATCTCTCCTGGGGGCTCAGCATGGGCCAGACCCTGTCGCTGCCGATGATCCTCGGCGGGCTCTATCTGGTGCTGACCGCGAAGCAGCGGGCAGACCGGGTGCAGCCCGTGCCGGCCGATGACCCCGCCCCCGCCGCTTGAGGCGCGGCTGAAGCGCCGGATCGCCGACGAAGGCCCGATCAGCGTCGCCGATTATATGGCCGAGGCGAACGCGCATTATTACGCGACTCGCGATCCGTTCGGTGCCGAGGGCGATTTCACCACGGCGCCCGAGATCAGCCAGATGTTCGGCGAGCTGGTCGGGATCTGGCTCGCCGACCTGTGGATGCGCGCCGGGCGACCGGCGGCGGCCCGTTATGTCGAGCTCGGGCCGGGCCGCGGCACGCTCGCCGAGGATGCGCTGAGGGCGATGCGCGGCGCCGGCCTCGCGCCCCCCATGGAGCTGGTCGAGACCAGCCCGGTGCTGCGCCGGGCGCAGGCGGAGCGGGTCTCCGCCTGCTGGCATGACGAACTCTCCAGCCTCCCCGCCGATGGGCCTTTGCTCGTCGTCGCCAATGAGTTTTTCGACGCGCTCCCGGTCCACCAGTTCGACGAAGACGGTGAAGAGCTGCTCGTCCGTCTCGATGGCGACGGATTCGTGCGCGATGGCGCGCCGATGATCGAAACCTCGCCTGCCTCGCTTGCGATCGCCGCCGATCTCGCGCGGCGCATCGCGAAACAGGGCGGCGCGGCGTTGATCGTCGATTACGGCCCTGCCCGCCGCGGCACCGGCGACACGCTGCAATCGCTCCTCCGCCATGCCTATGCCGATCCCTTCGCCGATCCCGGCGAGCGCGATCTCACCGCCCATGTCGATTTCGAAGCGCTGGGCGAAGCAGCGCGACACGAGGGCGTGCGCGTCTTCGGGCCCGTGGAGCAGGGCGTCTGGCTCCGCTCGATGGGGATCGACCTGCGGGCCGCCTCGCTCGCCAAGGCCGTGCCGGAGCAGGCCGCGGAGATCATCGCCGATCGAGATCGGCTGACCGCGCCCGAGCAGATGGGCCGCCTGTTCAAGGCGATGGCGCTGGTCGCGCCGTCCTGGCCAGAGCCGGCGGGGTTCTGACGATGCCGGACGTCACCTGGCGCGATGCTGGTCCGGAGGACGCGTTGCTGCTGGGGGCGATCGGGCGGCGCAGCTTCATCGAGACGTTCGGCCATCTCTACGCGCCCGAAAATCTCACCGCCTTCCTCGACAATCACAGCGAGGCGAACTGGCGCGGCGAGTTGACCGATCCGGCCTATAAGGTGCGCCTCGGCTTCGTCGACGGGGTGAACGCGGCCTACGCCAAGCTCGGCCCGCCGAAATTGCCGTTCGAAGCCAAAGGGGAAACCGTCGAGCTGAAGCAATTCTACGTGCTGCAGCCCTGGCACGGCGCCGGCCTCGCCGCCGAAATGATGGACTGGGTGATCGCCGAGACGAAGCGGCGGGGCGCGGAGGCGATCCACCTCTCCGTCTTCGTCGACAACATCCGCGCCCAGCGTTTCTACGCCCGCTACGGCTTCCAGGAAGTCGGTCGCTACGCTTTCATGGTCGGCACCCATGCGGACGAAGATCTGATCATGCGGCTTGCGCTGTGACGATCGCCTGTCGCGACGCCGCCATCGCCGACGGCCCGGCGCTCGCGGAGATGGGCCGGCGCTGCTTCGTCGAGACCTTCGGCCCGCATTTCCCGGCCGGCGACATGGCGATCCATCTGGAGCGTATGTTCGGCCCGGGCGGGCTCCCGGCCGAGCTGGCCGAACCCCGGCTGCGCGTCAGGATGGCGGAGGAGAATGGCGAGATCGCAGGTTATCTGAAGCTCGCCCCGATGAGCCTGCCGGTGCCGCACGAGCCCGGCGCGCTGGAGATCAAGCAGCTCTACATCCTGGCGCCGTGGCAGGGCGCCGGGGTCGCGGCCGCCCTGATGGACTGGGCGGTCGAAACGGCGCGGGTCGAGGCTGTGCCGGCCATCTATCTCAGCGTCTGGGAATTTGGCGCCCGGGCCCGCGCCTTTTACGAACGCCGCGGCTTCGTCACGGTCGGCGAGGCGCCGTTCCGGCTCGGCATGCGCACCTATCAGGATCCGGTGATGAGGCTGGCGCTGTGACGGTCGAGGTGAATCGCGCCGCTGTGCTCGGCAATCTGCCGCACGGCTTCCTCGGCCGGAAGGGCGGGGTCTCGAAAGGGGTCTGCGCGGGCCTCAACGTCGGCTGGGGCGCGGACGACGATCGCGCCGCCATCGCCGAAAATCGCCGCCGCGCCGTCGAGGCGGTGGCGCCCGGCGCGGCACTGGTCACCGTTCACCAGGTCCATTCGCCCGACGCCGTCTATGCCGATGCCCCATGGCCGGACGATGCCCGCCCGCAGGCCGACGCGATCGTCACGGACCGGCCCGGCCTCGCGCTCGGCATCCTCACCGCCGATTGCACGCCGGTCCTGTTCGCCGACCGGGAGGCAGGGGTGATCGGCGCCGCCCATGCCGGCTGGCGCGGCGCCTTCTCCGGGGTGATCGAGGCGACGGTCGCCGCCATGGCGACACGCGGCGCCGCGCGGGAGCGGATCGTGGCGGCGGTCGGTCCGGTGATCGCGCGCAAGAGCTACGAGGTGGACGAGGCTTTCCTGCGCCGCTTCGCCGAGGCCGATCCGGCGAACGATCGCTTCTTCACCCCAGGCCGCGAGGGCCATCACCAGTTCGATCTCGAAGCCCATGTCCTCGCCCGCCTGGCCGAAGCCGGTGTGACCCGCGCCGAAGCGCTCGGCCTCGATACCTATGCCGATCCGGACCGCTTCTTCAGCTTCCGCCGCGCCACCCACCAGGGTGAAGCGACCTACGGCCGCCAGCTTTCCTTGATCGCCCTGCCGCGCTAAAGCGCGCGCGGGCAACGGACCTCACCCCTGGGCCGCTCGGCTGAGCGGCCTTGAGCCTGGCTCCCCGGGCAGGCTCGGTCTCCACACAGCACCAGCGATTCGCTGAAGGGAGACAGACATGAACGACGAATCCGATCTCACCGGCGCCACCCCCCGCCGCCGGCCCAAGCCCGACGTGCTCGAAATCGGCGGCAGGCGGCTGAAGCCCGCTACTTTGATGATGGGCCATGGCTTCGATCCGGCGTTGTCGGAAGGCTCGCTCAAGGCGCCGATCTTCCTGACCTCGACCTTCGTCTTCGAGAATGCGGCGGCCGGCAAGCGCCATTTCGAGGGCGTGACCGGCAAGCGCCCGGGCGGCGCCGAAGGCCTGATCTACTCGCGCTTCAACGGGCCCAATCAGGAAATCCTGGAGGACCGCCTCAGCGTTTGGGAGGACGCCGAGGACGCGCTCACCTTCTCCTCCGGCATGTCGGCGATCGCGACCCTGTTGCTGGCCTTCGTCCAGCCCGGCGACGTCATCGTCCATTCGGGGCCGCTCTATGCGGCGACCGAGACCTTGATCGCCCGCATCCTCGGCCGGTTCGGGGTGAAGTGGCTCGATTTCCCCGCCGGCGCGACCGAGGCGGAGATCGCCGAGACGGTCGAGCGCGCCAAGACGCAGGGCCGGGTCTCGCTCATCTATCTCGAAAGCCCCGCCAATCCGACCAACGCTTTGGTCGACGTGCAGGCGGTCGCCCGCGTCCGCGACGCCGCTTTCCCGGCCGACCAGCGCCCGCCGATCGCGATCGACAACACCTTCCTCGGTCCGCTCTGGCATCATCCGCTGCGCCACGGCGCCGATCTTTCGGTCTACAGCCTCACCAAATATGCGGGCGGGCACAGCGATCTGGTCGCGGGCGGGATCACCGGCTCGAAGGAGCTGATCAACACGATCCGGATGCTGCGCAACACGATCGGCACGATCACCGATCCCAACACCGCCTGGATGCTGCTCAGAAGCCTCGAAACGCTCGAGCTGCGCATGACCAAGGCCGGCGAGAATGCCGACAAGGTCTGCCGCTTCCTGCGCGATCACCCCAAGGTGGAAAGCGTCGGCTATCTCGGCTTCCTCGAGGAGGGCGACGACGCCCGCCAGGCCGATATCTACCGGCGCCACTGCACGGGCGCGGGCTCGACCTTCTCGCTCTACCTCAAGGGCGGGGAGAAGGAGGCCTTCGCCTTCCTCGATGCGCTGAAGATCGCCCATCTCGCGGTCAGTCTCGGCGGCACCGAGACGCTGGCGAGCGCGCCCGCGGCGATGACCCACCTCTCGGTCCCGCCCGAGCGCAAGCAGGCGCTCGGCATCACCGACAATCTGGTTCGAGTCTCGATCGGCGTGGAGGATCCCGACGATCTGATCGCCGATTTCGATCAGGCGCTGAACGCCGTCTAGGCGCGGCGGCGGTCGCGCCAGTCGAGCACTTGCCAGCCCTCGCGCTCGGCGAGGCTGATCAGGCGGGCATGGGCGTTGGTGGCGAAGGCTTCGTCCGACCAGTGATGGACGGGCGCGTCGGAAACGTGGTCCGAATAGAAGCGGATATGCAGCGCCTCTCGCGCCAGTCCCTCGCGCTGCAGCCAGGCCTCGATCATGTCGAGCTTGGCGATGCCGTAGCAATTGCGTCCGTCGATCTTCGCGACGGTACGGCCGCGAGCGTCGGTGCGGGTGTCCGTGGCGATCACGTCGTCGAAGCCGAGCCGCCGGGCGATCGCGGCCGCGTAGAGCCGGTAGGATGCGGTCGCCAGCACCAGCCGGCGGCCCGCCGCCTTGTCCCCGGCGATCCGTTCACGGGCGCCGGGCAGGATGTTCCCGGCGAGCTGCGCCTCGGCGAAGCTCTCGATGACACGCTCGAGGCGCTCCGGCGCGGCCGCCCCGATCAGCAGCCGGTAATTCCATTCCTTGAGCCGGGCCCGGTCGATCAGCTTCAGGGCGTAAGCGAGCGCCGCCAGTGCGGAGAGCGGGGCGAAGACGGCCCGCCATGGGGCCAGCCGCCACAAAGCGTGCCAGAGGAACGCCCCGTAGGTCGGCCGACGCGTCACCGTCTTGTCCATGTCGTAGATGGCGAGCGTCGTCGTCATGGGGCTGCCCGCGAAACCACGGAAACGCGTCCCTGTCCATCCTAACGCCTTGCCGCAGGGCGGGAATTGACGCATGCCCTCCGTGCAATGAGCGTGATCGCCGACTTCGACGCCAATATGGACGAGGGCCGCTGCGTCCTGAAGTTCAGCGGCAATCTCACCATCCTGCGGGTTCGCAAGCTCGCCGAGCAGTTGAACGAGATTGATGCCGAGCAGCTCACCGTCGATCTTTCGGACGTCGAGCGAATGGATACGGTCGGCGCCTGGCTGGTGCACAAGCTGGAGCGCGATCGCGGCGCGAAGATCGTCGGCGCCAATCGCGAGCAGCAATTGCTGATCGACCACGTCACCCAGGCCGACCAGCCGATGAAGGTGAAGCGCGAATATGAATCCGCCCTGGGCGCGATGCTCGTGCGGGTCGGCGCCGCCACGGATGTCACGATCAAGACGCTTTACGGCCTGCTCGGCTTCTTCGGCGCCCTGATCATCTCGACCAGTCACATCGTCCGCCATCCGCGCCGCTTCCGGCTCAACGCGATCACGCAGCAGTTCGAGGTCGTGGGAATCAACGCGCTCTTCATCATCGGGCTGATGACCTTCCTGGTCGGCATCGTCATCGCCCAGCAGGGCGCGGTTCAGCTTCGCCAGTTCGGCGCGGAGGTCTATACGATCAACCTGATCGGCCGCTCGGCGATGAAGGAGCTGGGCGTGCTGATGACCGCGATCATGGTCGCGGGCCGCTCGGGCTCGGCCTTCGCGGCGCAGATCGGCTCGATGAAGCTCAGCGAGGAAGTGGACGCGATGCGCACGATCGGCGTCTCGCCGATGGAGGCTTTGGTCTTCCCGCGCGTGGCGGCGACCGTGCTGCTCATGCCCCTGCTCGGCTTCTACGCCGCGATCATGGTGATCATCGGCGGCGGCATCTTCTGCTGGATCTCGCTCGGTATCCCGCCGGTCACCTACATCCAGCGCATCCGCGAGGTCGTGCCGATGACCGATCTCTACCAGACCCTGGTCAAGGCGCCGGTCTTCGGGATGATCATTGCGATGGCGGGCTGCTATCAGGGCATGCAGGTGCAGGGCAATGCCGAGGAAGTGGGCCTCAGGACCACGACCGCGGTCGTCCAGGGCATCTTCCTCGTGATCGTGCTCGACGCCTTCTTCGCCGTCTTCTTCACCTCGATCGGCTGGACCTGATGGCCGAGCCGGAGATCATCATCGCCGTGAAGGGCCTCAGCAACAGCTTCGGCGACCAGGTCGTGCACGAGGATCTGAACCTCGAGCTGCGCCGCGGGGAGATCCTTGGCGTGGTCGGCGGCTCGGGAACGGGCAAGTCGGTGCTGATGCGCTCGATCATCGGCCTGCAGACGCCCGATGCCGGCGAGGTCGAGGTGTTCGGCCAGCCGATGATTGGCCGCGACGAGGAGGAGGCGAAGAACGTTCGCCGCCGCTGGGGCGTGCTCTTCCAGGGCGGCGCGCTGTTTTCGACGCTGACCGTCGCCGAGAATGTGCAGGTGCCGATCAAGGAATTCTATCCCGGCATCGATCAGGAGCTGCAGGACGAGATCGCCGCCTACAAGATTTCGATGTCCGGCCTCGCGTCCGACGCGGGCGCCAAATATCCGTCCGAGCTTTCCGGCGGCATGAGGAAGCGCGCAGGCATCGCCCGCGCGCTCAGCCTCGATCCGGAGCTCCTCTTCCTCGACGAGCCGACCGCGGGGCTCGATCCGATCGGCGCCGCCGCCTTCGATCAGCTCATTCTGGAGCTGCGCGACGCGCTCGGCCTCACCGTCTTCCTGATCACGCACGATCTCGACACGCTCTACGCCATCTGCGACCGTATCGCCGTGCTGGCCGACAAGAAGGTCATCGCGGTCGGAACGATCAAGGAATTATTGGCTTTGGACCACGAGTGGATTCAGGACTATTTCAGGGGACCGCGCGGCCGTGCGGCCGCCGCCCGCGAAACTGAAGGGGCCAGCGTCTGATGGAAACCCGTTCTAACCAGATCCTGGTCGGCAGCATCACGCTGGGGCTGATCGCTGCCTTGGTTCTCTTCATCGTCTGGTTGAGCCAGTTCGGCGAGGGCGGCGAGAAGACCTACGACATCTTCTTCACCCAGTCGGTCGAAGGCCTGGCGAAGGGCTCGTCCGTTACTTTTTCGGGTGTACCCGTGGGTCAGATCGAATCGATCAACCTCATTCCGGAGAGCCCGCAATTCGTGCGCGTGCGGATCAACGTGAAGGACGACACGCCGATCCTCGAAGGTTCGACCGCGACCGTCCGCCAGACCTTCACCGGCCTCTCCAGCATCCAGATCGATCCCGCGGAGGCCCCTGCGGCCGGCAAGGCCCGGCGGCCGCGACGGGAGATCGTCTGTCCCGAGGACAATCCGGAAAGCGAATGTCCGTTCGGCGTGCCGGTCATTCCCACCAAGCCGGGCGCGCTCGGCCAGTTGCTGAACACGGCGCCCGAGCTGCTGCAGCGCGTCTCGACGCTGACCGAGCGGCTCACCGAATTGCTTTCCGACCGCAACCAGGAATCGCTCGCGGGCATCCTCGACAATCTCGAGGCGGTGACTCACTCGCTGGCCGAGCGCGGTCCGGAGATCGCGGCGACGCTCGCCGAGGCGCGGGTGGCGATCCGTCAGGCGGGCGAGGCCGCCGATCAGATCGGCCGGATGGCGGGCACCACCAACACCATGCTCACCGAGGACGGCCGGCCGCTGATCAACGATCTCAGGACGACCTTGCGCCGCGCCGAACGGACGATGGGCGAGCTGGAAGGCGCGATCGGCGACGCCCGGCCGGGCATCCAGGCCTTCTCCAACCAGACCTTGCCGGAGGTCGGCCAGCTGATGCGTGATCTGCGCTCCACCTCGGAATCGCTGCGCGAGATCACCGACCGGCTCAACCAGCAGGGCGTGGGCGGCGTGATCGGCGGCCAGCGTCTGCCCGATTATCGCGGCGGCGGAAGAAGGAATTGACCATGCGCATCAAGCTGCTTGCCCTGTCCGCCTTGTTCGGCCTTTCCGCCTGCTTCGGCGGTGGCGCGCCCAGCGAATTGCTGACCCTGACCGCCGCCGAACTCCGCCCCGTTGCCCAGCCGCGCACGGCCGGCCCGGGCCAGGCGATCACCGTCGTGGTGCCGACCGTGCCGCAGGCGCTGCGCTCGACCCGCATCCCGGTCTACGTCAATGAGACCACCGTCCAGTACCTGAAGGATGCAGCCTGGGTGGAAAATCCGGGCGCGCTGTTCGGCCGGCTGGTCGGCGAGATCATCTCCGCGCGCACCGGCCGCGTCGTGCTGGATCCCAGCCAGTACAGCCTCGATCCCGGCACGCGGCTGACCGGCCAGCTGCAGCGCTTCGGCCTCGATCCCAATGCGATGCAGGCGGTGGTCGTCTACGACGCGGCGATCGCCCGCGGCAACAATGGCGGCGTCGCCACCAACCGCTTCGAAGCGCGCATCCCCGTCGCCGCCGCGACCAAGGAAGCGGTCGCCCCCGCGCTCAACCAGGCCGCCAACCAGGTCGCCGATCAGGTCGCCGCCTGGGTCGCGAACTAGGGAATTAGCCGCCAGGCGGCGTTTGCGCCGTCCGCCGAGCCGGTGACGAGCAGCCGTCCGTCGGGCGAGAAGGCGAGCGCCATAACGTCGTCGCTGGCTTCGAGCGTCGCCTGCAACGCGCCGTCCGTCACCCGCCAGAGCCGCACCGCCGGACCCTTGGGCCCTTGCCCCGTCAGCTGGTGCCAAAAGGTCCAGAAGCCGCTTCGCGCCCGGCCGCCGCTCGCCAGCCAGCGTCCATCCGGGCTGAACGCCACCGCATAGACATGGTCGGAGCCGGTCAGTACGCGGAGCTGCCGGCCGTCGGCCACCCGCCAGATACGCACCATCGAATCGTCGCCGCCGCTGGCGAGCAGGCGACCGTCCGGAGAGAAGGCGACGCTGACCACCGCCTGATCGTGCCCGGCGAGCCGGCGCACCAGGCGCCCGCTGCCGACGTCCCACAGCCGGATCGAACGATCGAAGCTGCCACTCGCCAGCAATCGGGAATCGGGGCTGAAACGCAGCGACCAGATATTGAGGTCGTGGGCCGGGATGACGTGGACGAGCGCGCGGTCGGCCGCCCGCCAGATGCGGATCGTCTTGTCTTCGCCGGCGCTCGCCAGCCACTGTCCGTCCGGCGACCAGGCGAGGGTCCAGACCGTGCCGCCATGATCCGCGAGGACCGCGCTCTGGCGCCGATCGGCCAGCCGCCAGATCCGAACCGCCCGGTCGTAGCCGCCGCTCGCCAGCAAGCTTCCGTCGGGCGACAAGGCAAGCGGGGAGGCGCCGCCCTCGTGGATCATCGTGCCGCGGACCCGGCCTTCCGGATCGACCAGTTCGATCCGTCCGTCGGTGCCGGTCGCGGCGATCGTCCCGTCCGGCAGGAAGACGATCTCGCGCGCCTCGCCGCGATGGTGGACGAAGCGGGCGCCGGGCGCGGCTTGCAGGGCCGCGCCGGAGACGGCGATTGCCCGCGGTGGGGCGCCATCGCCCCGTGCCAGCAAAGTGAGGATGAGAAAGGCGCCGGCGAGCAGCAGCAGCGCGCCCGATGCGATCCGTAGCAGCCGCCTCATCCCAGGCTCTTCGAAACCTGCTCGAACACGTCCTTGCTGAGGCCGGGAGTCGCCACAATTCGCTCCAGCTCGCCGCGCATCATCGCGCCCCGCGCTTCGCCGAAGCGGCGCCAGCGGCCAAGCGGCGGCACCAGCCGGGCGGCGTTTTGCGGGTTGAGCTTGTCGACCGCCAGGATCGCGTCGGCGAGGAATTTGTAGCCGCGCCCGCCGCCGCTGTGCAGCGCCCGCTGGTTCGCCCCGAACGCGCCGATCAGCGAGCGGAGGCGATTGGGGTTGCCGAGCGTGAAATCGGGGTGGCGGAGCAGATCGAACACCGCCTGCAGCGTATCGTCCCGGCTCGAGAGCGCCTGCGTCGTGAACCATTTGTCGATGACGAGCGCATCGCCCCGGAACCGCTCGTAGAAGGCGGCGAGCGCCGCCTCGCGCTCGGGCGCGTCCGCATTGACCAGGATGGTGAGCGCGCCCTGACGGTCGGTCATATTGTCCGCCTCGTCATATTGCCCGAGCGCCAGCGCCGGCGCATCGGCGGCGCCCGCGGCCATCAGATAGCCGAGCGCGACGGTCCGCAGCCGCCGCGCGCCCTTGGCGGCCGGGTTATAGGCGTAGCGATTGGCGACATGGGCGCCGTAGGCGTCGCGCCAGAGGTCCTCGAGCGTGGAGCCGAGCGCGGCCCGGAGCGCCTCGCGGGCGCGGTGGATCGCCTCGGGGTCGACCAGCTTCATATGGTCGCCGATGAACGCCTCGCTTGGC
>DATINU010000097.1:0-4449 GCA_035473955.1 Allosphingosinicella sp. | reverse complement strand
GGTGCTGCCGATCTGTGCGGGCGGGGAGCGGGTGAAGGAGGGTGGCGCCAAGGCCCATCCGACGCAAAAGCCCGAGGCCTTGCTCTACCGGGTGCTGCTCGCCTGCACCAATGTCGGCGACGTCGTGCTCGATCCCTTCTTCGGCACCGGGACGACGGGCGCGGTGGCGCGGCGGCTGGGGCGCGAATGGATCGGGATCGAGCGCGAGAAACGCTATGTCGAGGTGGCGCGGGCGCGGATCGCTTCGACCCTTGCGCTGGACGAGAGCGCGATGAAGGTGATGGCCTCGCGCGCGACGCAGCCCAAGGTGCCGTTCGGGACGCTGGTCGAGAGCGGGCGGATCGCGCCGGGAGCGATGATCACCGACAGCAAGAGGCGCTGGACCGCGAAGGTGCTGGCCGATTCATCGGTCGAGCATGAGGGGCGGCAGGGCTCGATCCACAAGATCGGCGCCGCCGTGCAGGGCGCGCCGGCCTGCAACGGCTGGACCTTCTGGCATGTCGAGCGGGACGGCGGGCTGGTGCCGCTCGATACGTTGCGGCAGGATTATCTCGGTTCGGTCAGGTAAGTTTCTCTCGTCATCCCAGCGAAAGCTGGGATCTCAGTGGTTCTTTCAAGGAAGCGGGATTCCAGCTTTCCCTGGAATGACGGTAAGGGGCGGGAATGACCGGAAAAACCTATCTTCGCCCGACCGGATTCGTCGATGCGCCGTTCGGGCATGACGGCAAGGTCGCGCGGCTCGCGGGCGGGCTGCAATGGTTCGGCATGGTCGAGATCGTGCGGGAGAATGGCGCGGAACTGGTGCCCGTGGAGGGGATCGAGGCGCGATTTGGCGCGGATGAGGCGCGAATCTGGGGGAATCTGACGCGTCCGCGCGCGCCCCTGCAGCTTGGCGAGCGCGTGATCCGGCTCGATCAGCCGCAGGTGGTCGGGATCCTCAACGTCACGCCGGACAGCTTTTCGGACGGCGGGCTGAACGAGGAGGCCGGCGCGGCGGCCGCGGCGGGGCATGCCATGGCGGCCGCCGGGGCGGCCTTGATCGACGTCGGCGGGGAATCGACCCGGCCGGGCGCGAAGCCGGTCTGGGAGGGCGACGAGGCGGCGCGGGTGCTACCGGTCATCCAGCTGCTCGCGGCCTCGGGGACGGCGGTTTCGGTCGACACGCGCAAGGCGGCGGTGATGGAGCAGGCGCTCGGCGCGGGTGCGGCGATGGTGAATGACGTTTCGGCGTTAAGCTGGGACCCGCGGTCCGCCGAGGTGGTCGCCAAAGCGGGTTGCCCGGTGGTGCTGATGCACAGCGCCGGGCCGCCCGAGACGATGCAGGACAATCCGCATTACGACCGGCCGGTGCTCCTCGAAGTCTATGATTTCCTCAAAGAGGAGATCGGCAAGGCGGTCGCCGCCGGGATCGCGCGGGAGAAGATCGTCGTCGATCCCGGCTTCGGCTTCGGCAAGAGCGTGGCGCACAATCTCCAGCTCATGAACGGCCTCGCCATGCTGCACGGGCTCGGCTGCCCCATCATGCTCGGGGCGAGCCGGAAGCGGACGATCGGGGCGCTGGCGGGCGAGGCGCCGGCGGATCAAAGGCTGGCGGGATCGCTGGCGCTGGCGCTCAAGGGCGCCGGACAGGGCGCGCAGCTGCTGCGCGTCCATGACGTGCCCGAGACGGTGCAGGCGCTGCGTGTCTGGCGCGGGCTCCGCGACGCGGCGCTGACGCCCCACTGACATCGCGGCTGTAAGCGTCGCGCTGGAAGACGACGCCGTCGGCGGTCGGCAATACGGTCAGATAAGTGATGTAGACGGGCACGGGCGCGGGCAGGTCGACGCGCTGCTCGGGGGCGCCGCTGGCGCGCGGCACGCGGGCGCCGAACAGCCAGCGTTCGAGGCGGCCCGCATCTTCGAGGCGGACGCAGCCCGAGCTCGCCCGCCGGTCGGCGCGGGCGAAGAGTTCGCGGTGCGGCGTGTCGTGGAGATAGATGCCGAGATCGTTGGGCAGCATGAACTTGATCCGGCCCATCATGTTGTGCGGGCCCGGGGTCTGGCGCAGGTTCACGAGCCGGCGGCCGGCCGCGACGGCGCGCCAATCGACCCGGCGCGGATCGAGGCGGCGGGCTTGCGGCGACCAATCCGAGAGGACTTCGAGGTGCTCGGCCTGGATCGCGCGGAGGCCCTTGCGGGCGCGTTCGCGGATCAGGTCGGGCGGCAGGTTCCAATAGGGATTGAGCATCGCGTAGCGGATCATCCCGGCCATGAGCGGGGTCTGCATCGCGCGCTTGCCGACGACGACGCGCATCCGCCTGGCGATCCGGCTATTTTCGACCATGAACAGCTGCGCCGAGGCGGTATCGACGAGGATGTAGCGGCCGCCGGGCCGCGCGGGGATGGCCCGGGCGCGCTCGATATTGGCGCGGATCAGGCGCTCGTAATGCGCCGCGCCGCGGTTGAGCGCGGCGATCGTGGCGGGATCGGCGCGGCCGGTGACGGTGAGGCCGTGGATGCGCTGGAAGGCGCCAAGATCGTTGGCGCCGAGGCGATGGCGGAGTTGCCCGGGCGCCGGATTGCGGGGCAGAGCCGTCTGCGGGAGGCGGGACCAGCGCTGGCGGTAGAGGGTGAGGCCGCGCTCCAGCCCCGCGAGCGGCGGATTGACCCGGGCGACGGCATCGACATGCGCGGCGAGATCGGGCGCCCCGGCGGCGGTGCCGAGGATTTCGGCGGTGGTGCGCGGCGCGGGGGCAAGGCCCGGATCGATATAGCGCATCGCATTGGTTGCCGGCGGCTGAAAGCGGGCGCGGGCCCGGTCGGCGAAGGCCTGGCTCAGCATCAGATCGGCGCGGCTTAGGGCGCGGCGATCGCCCGCTTCGGCGGCGGCGAGGGCGGCGGCGAGACGGGGCTCGTTGCCGGCCATGGCGAGCATGGTTCGCGCCGCCGGCTTCAGTGCGCGGCCATCGAGCCAGAGCGGGCGGAACTGGCGGGCGCGGTAGAAGGCGGCGACCTCGGCGTCGAGCTCGGCGGGCGCCGGCACGGGGGCAGAGGCGACGGGCACGACGGCGAGCGTGCAGGTGCCGAGCAGCGTGACGAACAGGCAGGCGGGCACGGCCGCGCGGAGGAGGCGGCGCAACGGTGACCATCCTATCTGTCGGCGTTCCATGGGCTCGGGGCGTTAAGCGCCCGTCGTGCCGCGATTTCAACAGCGTCGCCGGGTGCGATCCGGCCTGTCCCGTTGCCGCACAGGGGAGGGTGGATCAATTACTTGGAGTCTGGCTCGAGAGAAGGGAGGGCTTCGACAAGCTCAGCCCGAACGGTTAGGTTTTGGTTCTGATTCTGGGGACCTCGAGATGACGCGATTCTTCCTGCTGATAGCGCTGTTCTTCGCCATGCCCGCCGCCGCGCAGCCCGGCTCCTATCACAGCCGCGCCGGCCATCCCGACGCCTGGAGCGGCGGGGCGAGGATGATCAATATCACGACCCCGGCCGGAAATTTCCGGGTGTGGACCAAGCGGGTGGGCAACAATCCGCGCCTCAAGGTGCTCTTGCTCCACGGCGGTCCCGCCATGACCCATGAATATTTCGAAGCGTTCGACAGCTTCCTGCCCGGCGAAGGGATCGAATTCTATTATTACGACCAGCTCGGCTCGGCCTATTCGGACCAGCCGGACAATGACGATCTGTGGACGCTCCCGCGCTTCGTCGACGAGGTCGAGCAGGTGCGGATCGCGCTCGGGCTCGACCGCAGCAATTTCTGCCTGCTCGGGCAAAGCTGGGGCGGAATGCTGGCGATGGAATATGCGCTGGCGCACCAGGACAATCTGAAATGCCTGATCATTTCCAACATGATGGATTCGATCCCCGCCTATAACGATTATGCCCGGCGGGTGCTGATGCCCGCGATGGACCCGGCGCAGCTCAGGCTCGTGCAGGAGCTCGAGGCAAGCGGACACACCGGGGATCCCCGCTACATGCAGGCGCTGATCCCGATGCATTACGAACAGCATTTCCTGCGCCGTCCGTTCGCGGAATGGCCGGAGCCGGTGCTGCGCACCATGGGCCATGCCAACCAGCACATCTATGCGTTGATGCAGGGGCCCAGCGAGCTTGGGGCGAGCGGGCGGCTGGCCGATTGGGACCGGAGCCGGGACCTGCACCGGATTACCGTGCCGACCTTGGTGATCGGGGCGCGCTACGACACGATGGACCCGGACTGGATGCGGGCGATGGCCGCGCGCCTGCCGCACGGCGAGTTCCTGCTCTGCCCGAACGGCAGCCACATGGCGATGTACGACGATCAGGAGGTCTATTTCGCCGGGCTGATCGCCTTTTTGCACCGGATCGAGCGAGGCTAAGGCCGGTCCGTAGCCGGCCCGTCTTCACCGCGAATAAAGCGCCGCCGCGTAGCAGGCGAGGCCGGCCAGGCCGATCAGCATCCGCACGATGTGCAGATGGCCCCAGCGG
>DATINU010000096.1:0-6489 GCA_035473955.1 Allosphingosinicella sp. | reverse complement strand
GCAGAGCCCCCACGGCCAGAACAGCCGTCGCCCGTCCCGCCCCGAAAAGCGCAGGAGGTTCCGCCCGCCGTAGCGCAGCGTCCCGACGACCTCCGGAAAATCCATGGCGTGGCGTGCCTCTTCATCTGGCGCTGTCCTGGCGTGAGTTTGCGCTGCCAGAAAGAGCGGATTTGTGCCAGCCCATCCTCCCGCCGCTGGGCCGCGGCGGTTGAAAAGCGTACACCGGGCCGCGCACAGCGTTCATGGCGCGGCTCGGGCATGATGGCGACGGGAAGAGGCTGGTGACATGAGCGTGGAAGCGCGGATCGAAACCTATCTCGCCGGTCAGCCGGAGCCGAAGCGCGATGAGCTGCGGGCGCTGCACCGGCTCGTGCTTCATGTATCGCCGGATGCCAGGCTCTGGTTCCTGGACGGCAGGAACGAGGAAGGGAAAATCGTCTCCAATCCGAATATCGGCTATGGCGTCCAGACGATCGAATATGCCGGCGGAAAGACCAGGGAATTCTACCGGATCGGCCTGAGCGCGAACATGACGGGAATCTTCGTCTATATCATCGGCATAGAGGATAAGAAATACCTCGCTCGGACCTATGGCGCGAAGCTCGGCAAGGCCAGTGTGACGGGCTATTGCATCAAGTTCAAATCACTGAAGGACATAGATATAAATGTCCTCGAAGCGGCCATCCGCTTTGGGTTGGAGGCCGCCGGCGCTGTCGCCGCCGCCCCAACGCGTCCGTAGCCGCAGCCGGGACACCCGGCGCCCCTCAGGCGGCGGTGCCCTTGCGCAGTTTCCAGGGCAGGCCGGGCAGCTTCTCCATCGCCTTGCCGCACACCGTGCAGCTGGTGACGAAATAGCCCTTGTCCCAATGGCTGTCCCTGGTGTTCGCGACATGGGCGCCGAACCAATCGTGGAGGCTCATGCGTCATTGTCCGGGTTGCGGCCGCGCGTCGCCTGGGCGATCGCGTCGTTGAGCCTGGCGTAGCGATAGGGCCCGACCAGGAAATGTTCGGACGCGATCCGGACGATGCCGAGCCGGGCGAGCGCGGCCACATCCATTTCGGGCGGCAAGGGCGGCGCGGCGGGGGACATGATCGTCATCGGGAAAGCTCCTGCGCGGAGGGGGAGGGGGCGCCGCCGTTGCGGCGGCCCCGCTCGGCCGCGATCTCGGCTTCGACCGCGGCGAGGCCGGCCGCGCTCGCCACGGCAAGGTCGATCGGGCGGCCGCCCAGCGTCTCGTGCGGGGAGTTCAGGAAGGCGCGCACCGCCTCGACGTCGCCGAGCGCCTGGGCCGCGCGCACGGCATGGCCCTGTCTTTTGCCCTCTTCGGGCGAGAGGATGGGGCCCTGCCGGCGCCGTTTTTGGAAGGGGTTGTTCATCGCCCGCCCGCCCTTTGTCCGCCGCGCCTGGGCGGCCGCGGGGGGATCTGCAGCGCGACCCGTTCGCCCTCGGTGGCGGGCCCCTTGTCGGGCAGCATGAACGGCCGCGCCTGCGCCGCCCTGACGCTGTAGCGGCCGGCCAGATCGTAATGGATGAGCCGCGCTTCCGAGCTCGCGGCGGCGCGCGCCATGCCCATCGCCGCGCGCTTGCGGGCGATCCAATAGGCCTTGTCCATGAAATATCACCTTAGGCTGTGCAAGCGGGAGCACGACGTGTCTCTCAGTCACAGGGCGCTTGCGTAAAACGCAGGTGATGAGCGGAACATAGCATGCCGGGGCCGGGATAGCGATCTTATTCGGGGCCAGCGGGCGCGCGCGGGCGGGCGCTTTCGATTGTAAATGAGGGCCAAAGCGCCCATATCTCCCTGGCTGACGTCGCTCAGGACGGAACCGATTGGCGCCTTCGCGCCACTCCTTTCTTTCAAAGCCGCCCGGCCCCGTGCCGATCTCGGCGCGCGGACTGAACCCGCCCGAGGAGCTTGGCGCATGAAAGAGGAATTGCTGGTGATGGAAGGGCAGATCGACGAGATTCTGCCCGACGGCCGCTTCGGGGTCATGCTCGACAACGAGCACCGGATCATCGCCTACACCGCCGGCAAGATGCGCCG
This sequence comes from Allosphingosinicella sp., assembly GCA_035473955.1. GTDB lineage: Bacteria > Pseudomonadota > Alphaproteobacteria > Sphingomonadales > Sphingomonadaceae > Allosphingosinicella. The sequence goes on along the minus strand of DATINU010000096.1, from coordinate 4,444 downwards.
CTACCGGATCCGCTCGATCGTCGGCGATCGCGTCCATGTCGAAATGACGCCCTACGATCTTTCCAAGGGCCGGATCGTCTATCGCGAAAAGATCGCGGGCTCCGGCACCGGCGGGCCGCGGCGCCGCACCTTCAAGAGGAGATGAGCCGATGGGCACCCCCGATCATGATCGCACCAGGAGCCGGCCCTATCTGCTCGAGCAGGTCGAAGGCGGCGATTGGCGGCTGACGCTGCAGGAGACCCGCTTCAACAGCCAGAACTACCCGATCGTCACCGCCTCGCCGGTCGATCAGTCCTTCCCCACCGCCGCCAGGGCCCGCGCCTACGCGAAGGAGCATTACGGCGCCAAGGCCGGGGAATTCGCGACCAAATAGGAATGGCGGGGGTCCGGCGCGCGCCGGCCTCCGCGTCGCCCTAGTCCGAGGGCGTTTCCACCCGCGCCGCCATGTGGCGGTCATGATCCTCGGCTTCCTGCCGGCGCTGCCGCAAATAAGTTCGGTCGTGCGAATGATGCCATCGGAACGCCGCCACGAAGGCGATGGCGAGGGCCATCAAAATGATGAGCAGATAGGCGAGTTGCTGACGGTCCACGTTCACGCTCCCTGAAAACTGGGAGCGCCACCTCTCAGCGCGCCGGCGGCCGGCGCTATGCATTTCAAGGCGATAGCAGGTTCGGGCGGAGTCGGCCACCGCCATCGAGATGATCTCAGGCCGGTGCCCGGCGATCGGTCTCGATCTCGTAATGGATAGGCTTGAAGCTTCCGCCGTTGGAAGCATATGCGGAGCAGGCTGAAAGCCCGATGAGCAAGTCCATCTCCGCCCGCAGCCGGACAAAGTCTCCGGGTCGGCTTGTCGGGGGGTCCACCCGCAATTTGCCGTCGGGGGCTATTCGCACGTTCATGAACAGGTTGAAGGCGCAGGGAATCATATCCTCCTCCACGCCGTAGGGCGCCAGCGCCTCGGCCAAATTGCCGAAGCAGCCGCGGTGCACCGGTTGATCCGGATAGAAATGGCGGAACGTCGCTTCGCTGCAGGGCGTCAGCAGGAAATCGTGCCGTCCGACCGTGTCCTCGGTGATCGTCATCATGGGATTTGACCGGTTCGACCACAATCGGTTCCCTGCGGTCAGCGCGACCGTCTCCTCATAGTCGAAGGTGCGGCCGTTTGAGATCGCCTCTCGTACCTCCGCGGCATTGTAGGCGAGCAAGTCCGAAACCTGCACGCCGGCCGGGTCTATCACCCGCAGCGTCTCACCCTTCCGCAGGAGGAAGGCAACGCCGCTTCGCGGGGCGATCTCGGCCAATGTCATGGTGCCCGCGGATCGCGAAAGGGACAGCGCCAGGCTGCGCTGACGGCCCGTCCGCTATATTGGCGGGCCTCGCTCATCTCGCCGTGACGGGAGAGCATCGGGTTCGCGCTGCCGGCCAGCGCTGCGTCGCGCTTGATGATCGTCTCGCGCATGCGCTCATAGCGGCCGTCCTCGCGCAGGCGAGTGAACTGGTCATGCAGGTTGAACACCAGAGTCGGTCGGGGAAAGCGCCGCGCGATGCGCGAGGCACGGGGATGCAGCCCGACGACGAAGAATGCAGCGCCCCCGAAGCTGAGCGAGAAATGCGGATCCTCGGTATCGGCGCTCACGCCTCGATCGTAGAGTTGACCGCGCCAGCTGTCCTTGTCGGCAAGCGACTGCAGCCTCTGCCACATGGCCGTTTCGAAACCCTCCTCGTCAAGGTCGAGCGGCCCTTCGAACACCACGGCCAGGCTGCGCAATCCGCCGGGATCATGGCGATAGGCGCGCGCCCATTCGAGGAGCTCGGCATGGACGCGCACATCGTCCCAGGCGCTTTCCAGCGAGCGGCAATCCACGGTTTTCAGCATCCCGCGAGCCAAGACCGACTTGGCTCCGACGCAAGGGAACTTGTCGTCCGTGATTGCTGACAGCAGCTCTTCGCGCCGCCTCAAGACGGCTTCATCGTCGACAAACATGAAAGGGGACTCCGGATTTTTTGGCGTAACCAAGAAGGCCGGACAATGTTCCGGCTGCGATATACGCAGCTTGATGTCGAACGCCTTGAAAATTCAGGAACTTTGGCGGGGTTGGGGTCTTTGTCCCCCATGACGAATATCGCCGATCAAGCCAGCCCGGTCCGGGAGGCAAGCTACGTCTTGCCGATTGCCGCGACGGCTTCGCAGGCGAGAAGACTGTCAGGCTATCTCAAGCGCCTCAGCCGGATCATGAATGATGTGATCGTCGTCGACGGCTCTCCGGACGAGACGTTCGAAAAGCATGCGCGCGCTTGGTCGGCCCATGTCCGGCATATCCGCCCGGATATGCGGGCCAGGAACGGCAAGGTGGCAGGCGTGATGACGGGCGTTCGGGCGGCGCGCAACGAACGGGTGATCGTCGCGGACGACGACGTGCGCTATCGGCGAGCGGAGCTGACGCGCATGCTGGAGTTGCTGCAAGAGCACGAAGTGGTGCGGCCACAGAACTTTTTTCATCCCCTGCCGTGGCATGCGCGATGGGATACGGCGCGCATTTTGCTGAACCGGCTTGGCGGCGGGGACTGGCCCGGCACGCTCGGCATTCGCCGTTACGCGCTCCTCGACGCTGGCGGCTATTCTGGGGACGTTCTGTTCGAAAATCTGGAACTGGTGCGCACGATGCGGGCGGCGGGGGGTCGCGAGGCGGTGCCGTTCGATCTCTTTGTCGTGCGCCGACCGCCCTCCGCGGGTCACTTCTTCTCGCAGCGACTTCGTCAGGCCTATGACGAATGGGCGAGGCCATGGCGCTTTGGCGCGCAATTGGCTCTGCTGCCGGCCGGCATCGCAATAAGCGGACTTGGTCCGATATGGCTATTCGCTGCGGCGGCATGCGGGATAGCGGCGGCGGAGGCGGGACGCAGGAAAGGAGGGGGACGAACCGTTTTTCCTTTCAGCAGCGCGTTGCTGGCGCCCGCTTGGCTTGCGGAGCGATCGGTGACGTCCTGGCTGGCCCTGGGCACCCGGCTTCTGTTTGGAGGCGTGCGGTATCGCGCCACCCGCCTGAAAAATGCCGCCACGCCGCTACGCACACTGGAAGCGACGGCATCAACGAGGCGAACCCCGCAGTTTCAACCCGCGGGCGCTGCGCCCGCCTGACCTTGAAAGGCCCAGCCATGCCCGGAACCGACAAAGAGCAAGCTCGCCGGCGAAGTGACGATCGCGGGAAGCGTGCCTCCTTCGATCCGAAGAGCGGCGCGGTATCCGGGAGCGGCGCCGGCATCGGCCGTCCGGAAGGAAGCGACGAAGACTATGCTACGGACCTGGACACCGGCTCCGGTGGGCCCGCCAAGGGAGGCGAGCCGGGTAACGCCGCCTAGGCCGGTCGACGGCAAAGCGGCTCGCCGCCGGCGTCCGGCGAAATAGGATTTCCAAAATAGGATTTGGCCTGTCAGCCTCCCGCGACTCGCGACGCCTCGGCGGCGCGGGCGGCTCTTTCAGATCGTCGATCCACCCGCGCATGCGCTGGAAATACGCCGCGCAACACTTTCGCCAACATCCGCCAGATTTAAGGGATGAAAATCAATCCCTTGACCCGGATTTACAAACCACCTTCGCGCACATCCGGCCATCTTCCGGCGCCGCTCCGGACAAGATCGGGCGCCGCAAGGCGACACCTGCCCCAACATCCGCGACTTTCGTTTTGTCCGCCCCGCGCGAAACGCGTCTCAGGCGTCAACTTTGTCAACTTTGGCGGTGGAAGGAACCTAATCCAGGTCAATTCGCTTTGTCTAAGTGAGTGAAGACGCTGCCTATTTCCGGGAGCGCGCGGCCCATTGCCGCCGTCTGGCCCGGGGCATTAGCGATCAGCGGACGATCGCCCAACTCAATGAAATGGCCGGGGAATATGAGGCCCGCGCCGCCGAGCTGGAGCCCAAGCCGCCGCTTCCGCCCGCCGCCGCGGGCTGAGCGGAGCCCGCGCTCAGCCGCCCGTCACCGGCTCCGCTTCCCCCACTGGCACCGCCGCCGCCATGTCCGGCACGGCGGTGACGCGCAGCAGCTTGCGGCCCTCCTGCCAAAGCTCCAGCGGGACGCGGCCGGCGCGGGCCTGGACGCGGTCGATCGCCGCGTCGTCGCTGGGGGCATGGAATTCCTCCACGCCGTCGATATGGCCGCTATGCGGGTCCAGGCTGTAGAGCCGGTAGTCGGGCATCGGCCGCCCCCTCGCATTGCCCGGCGGGAGCGCCATGCGGGCGGGCCGGTTCCGGCCCGCCCGGTCTCTCAGCCGCCAGCATGCCGAGGAGCTGAGCGCCGGCGATCCTTGTCATATAGCACCATCACGCCCGCCATGCGTTGACGCAAATCAGCCTAGCAGGGAAAAGGCCGCATGACCGACCGTATCGCCGATCACCCGATCGATCCCCTGTTCCTCGAACGCTGGTCGCCGCGCGCCTTTGACGGC
>DATINU010000095.1:0-10521 GCA_035473955.1 Allosphingosinicella sp. | reverse complement strand
CCGTCTTCTCGCCGAGCGCATTCGCCCAGGCGACGGTCGGCCGGGCGCGCTTGCCATAGGCTTGGATCGCCATGCCGAGCCCGTCCCAGCCTTTGAGCGCCGGCAGGCCCGCCAACGCCTCGATGATATCGAGGCTCATTTCCAGCCGCTCGGTCTCCTCCGCATCGATCGTGAAAGGGATGTTGAACCCCGCCGCCAACACGGCCAGCGCCTCGACCTGCTCGATCAGGTTCGGCACGCAGCGGTCGTATTGCGCGACCTCGTAGCGCGGGTGTAGCGCCGAGAGCTTCACCGAGATCGAATGGCCTTCGCCGGCGACCTTGCCGACCGACCGGATCGCGTCTTCGTAGCTGTGATAATAGCGCTCGGCATCGGGAAAGGTCCGCGCCGCTTCGCCCAGCATGTCGAAGCTGGCGGTAAAGCCCTTGTTCTCGCGCTTCTTCATCCGCTCCAGCGCTTCGCCGATATTGCGGCCCATGACGAAGATTTCACCCATCATCCGCATCGCCGCGCCGACGCCCTGACGGACGAAGGGTTCGCCGGTGCGGGCGATCAGCTTGCGGAGCGCGCTCGCCTGCACGCTGTCCGACGTCAGCGCGCGGCCGATGACGAGACCCCAGGTCGCGGTGTTGACCAAGGTCGAATTGGCCTTGCCCTTGTGCGAGCGCCAGTCGCCCTCGCCGAGCTTGTCGGCGATCAGCGCGTCGGCGGTCTCGGGATCGGGCACGCGCAGGAAGGCCTCGGCGAGGCTCAGGAGGGCCACGCCTTCCTGCGTGTTCAGCCGATATTCCTGCAGGAACTGGTTCACCCAGCCCTTGCCCTGCGCTTCGCGCAATTCCGCCAGCATGGTCCTGGCCCGCATCTCGACTCTCGCCCGCGATTCGGCGTCGAGCGCGGCGTCGCGCAGCAGCGGCGCCAGCACCTCCGGCTCGGGCGCCCTCAGCAGGCTTTGGATACGCACACGTGCCGATGCCGTAGCGTCAGCCATAAGATCGTCCTCACGGGGCTTGAGTATCGTGTGGCGCTGCCTCTAGACCGCTCTCATGCCCATCGCCACCCTCGACGAGATCAAGGCCCGCCTCGGCGAAGAGGTCGGCGTCTCCGACTGGATCCTGGTCGATCAGGCCCGGATCGATGCCTTCGCGGATGTCACCGAAGACCCGCAATTCACCCATATCGATCCCGAGGCAGCCGCAAAGACCCTGTTCGGCGGCACCATCGCCCACGGCTTTCTGACGCTGTCGCTGCTCTCGCGCATGGCCGCCGACGCGATGCTGCGCCCGGAAGACGTGAAGATGGGCGTCAATTACGGGTTCGAGAAGGTGCGTTTCCTCGCGCCCGTCCGCTCCGGCAAGCGCGTGCGCGGCCGTTTCGTGCTGGCGAGCTTCGAAGAGAAAGGCCCGGGCAGATACCAGTTCGTCCACACCGTGACCGTCGAGATCGAGGGTGAGGAGAAGCCCGCCTTGATCGCCGACTGGATCGGTATGATCTTCGTCTAGAAACGGGGACAGCTACCAGTAACTGTCCCCTTGGAAAGGGAAACCCCATGACCCGCGAAGCCGTCATCGTCTCCACCGCCCGCACGCCGATCGGCAAGGCCTATCGCGGCGCGTTCAACGCTACCCCTTCGCCCACCCTCGCCGCGCACGCGATCCGCGCCGCGGTCGAGCGCTCGGGCGTCGATCCCGCCGAGATCGAGGACGTGATCATGGGCGCGGCGCTGCAGCAGGGCGTGCAGGCGACGATCGGCCGCACCGCGGCGCTGCGCGCCGGCCTGCCCGTCACCGTCGCCGGCATGTCGATCGACCGGCAATGCGCTTCCGGCCTGATGGCGATCGCGACCGCCGCCAAGCAGGTGATCGTCGACCGGATGGACATCTGCGTCGCCGGCGGCGTCGAATCGATCTCGATGGTGCAGACGCCCGAGATGCGGCTCGGCGCCGATCCCGAGCTCGTGGCGATGCACAAGGACGTCTACATGCCGATGATCGGCACCGCCGAGATCGTCGGCAAACGCTACGATATCAGCCGCGAGCGCCAGGACGCCTATGCCCTGCAATCGCAGCAGCGCACCGCCGCCGCCCAGGCCGCCGGCAAGTTCGACGACGAGATCGTGCCCGTCACCGCGACCATGCTGGTCAAGGACAAGGAGACCGGCGAGACCTCGAAGCGCGAGGTGACGATCACCAAGGACGAGGGCAACCGCGCCGATACCACGCTCGAAGGCCTGCAGAGCCTGCAGCCGGTCATGGGTCCCGATGCGATGATCACGGCGGGCAATGCCAGCCAGCTCTCCGACGGCGCCTCGGCCTCCGTGATCATGGAGGCCGAGCTCGCAAAAGAGCGCGGCCTGACCCCGCTCGGCCGCTATATCGGCATGGCCGTCGCGGGCACCGAGCCCGATGAAATGGGGATCGGCCCGGTCTTCGCGGTGCCGAAGCTGCTGAACCGGTTCGGTCTCACGGCGAACGACATCGATCTGTGGGAGCTCAATGAAGCCTTCGCCGTCCAGGTTCTTTATATCCAGGACGTGCTCGGGATTCCGAACGACAAACTCAACGTCGACGGCGGCGCGATTTCGGTCGGCCACCCCTACGGCATGTCGGGCGCGCGCCTGACCGGCCACGCCCTGATCGAGGGCAAGCGTCGCGGCGCCAAGCATGTCGTGGTGACGATGTGCGTCGGCGGCGGCATGGGCGCGGCCGGATTGTTCGAGGTGCTTTGAATGCGGGCGCTCGGCACCGCCTTTCTGCCTTTGAAGCATTATGCGCTGTTCCGCGGCCGTTCGACGCGGTTCGAGCTGATCCTGTTCGTCCTCCTGATCGTCCTGATCAGGATCGCGATCGGCTACGCCTCCTGGTTTCTCAGCCCTGAGAATGTCGAATGGGGCCAGCGCGGCCTCATCCTCCTGATTTTCTGCCCGCTTCTCGCCCTGATGTTTCGGCGGCTCCACGACACCGGCCGGAGCGGCCGCTGGCTGCTGATCGGCCTGCCCTTGCTCGGCCTCCTGCTCTGGGAGCTGGTCGTGCAGATCCGCGATCCGCTCGCCCAGTCGCCGATCGACGCCATGCCGGTACTGGCCCGCGTCGCCCTGGCGATGACCGGCGTTGTCGTTGCCGTCCTGCTGCTCTGGGATGCGGACGAAGGCGGCAACGAATACGGCCCCGATCCGCGGGCGACCCTGACGGAGGCAACGGCCTGAGCCTCGGCCTTCCCGCGCCCTGCGACGGCACCGGCGCGGCGGGCAAATGCCGCGGCAAGGCGCTACATCCCCGCCTCATCCTCGCCACCTGTATCCTCGCCTCGAGCCTCGCCTTCATCGACGGCTCGGTGCTGAACGTCGCTTTGCCCGCGATCGGCCGCAGCTTCGGCGCCGCCACGGCCGAGGTGCAATGGGTGATCAATGCCTTCACTCTGCCGCTCACCGCCCTGCTGCTGCTCGGCGGCGCGGCGGGCGACCTCTACGGGCGGCGGCGGGTGATGCTATGGGGCATCGTCCTGTTCACCGCCGCTTCGATTCTCTGCGCAGCGGCGCCGAGTCTCGCGCTTTTCCTCGCCGGCCGGGCGCTGCAAGGGGTCGGCGCAGCGATGCTGATGCCGAACAGCCTCGCTACCCTCTCCGCCTCCTTCACCGGCGAGAAACGCGGCCAGGCAGTGGGCACCTGGGCCGCGGTCGGCGCGATCTCCGGCGCGCTGGCGCCGATGCTCGGGGGCTGGCTGGTCGACGGGCTCGGCTGGCCGTTCATCTTCCTGGTGAACGTGCCGATCGCGGCGGCAGCGATCCTGCTCGGCTGGCTCTACGTTCCGGAAAGCGAGAATAAGGACCGGCCCGATCCCGACTGGGCCGGCGCGGTGCTGGCGACGCTCGGCCTCGGCGCCCTGACCTGGGGCCTGACCGCCTGGTCGGCGACCCACCGGCTCGGCGACAATGCCGGGCTCGCCATTGGCGGGGGTGCGCTGATGTTCGGCGCCTTCCTGTGGGTGGAGCATCGCCGCAAGGGCCAGGCGATGGTCCCGCTCGCCATGTTCGGGTCGCTCGCCTTCGTCGGCCTCACGCTTTTCACCTTCCTCCTTTACGGCGCGCTCGGCGGGCTGATGCTGCTGCTCCCCTATGTGCTGATCGAAGCTGCGCACTACCCCGCCACCATCGCCGGCGCCGCGCTGCTGCCGCTCCCCATCATCATCGCCCTGGGTTCGCCGCTCATGGGGCGCGTCGCCGCCCGGATCGGGCCGCACTGGCCGCTCAGCGTCGGGCCCTTGCTCGTCGCCGGCGGCTTCGCGCTGATGCTTCGGATCGGCGCCGAGAGCAGCTACTGGACCACGGTCCTCCCCGCCATCCTCGCCATCTCGGCAGGCATGGCGATCGCCGTTGCCCCGCTCACCACCGCCGTCCTCTCCTCGGTCGAGGACAGCCATGTCGGCACCGCTTCGGGCCTGAACAGCGCCGTCGCCCGCGGCGGCGGCCTGATCGCCACCGCCGTGATGGGCGTCGTCCTTTCGCAGCAGGGCGCGGCCCTGGTCGGCGGCTTCCACGGCGCGGCTTTGGCGGGGGTCGCCCTAGCCCTGGCCTCCGCTCTAATTGCCTTCGCGACGCTAGGCCCTAGACCTTCGCGCGGAAGGGCGTGAAATCCGTTCCCTCGTCGTAGACGTCGATGCCCTCGCGCCGCTTCAGCCAGCCGACCACGGCATAAGTGACGGGCGTCAGCAGCGCCTCCCAGCCAACCTTCAAGGCCCATTGGGTGAGCAGCACCTTAACCACCAGCGCATTGGTCCAGCCCTCGGCGCCCCAGAAGGCGAGCGGATAGAAAATCAGGCTGTCGACACCCTGTCCCGCCACGGTCGAGCCGATCGTGCGGGTCCAGAGGTGCCGGCCCTTGGTCCAGAGCTTCATCCGCGCGAGCACGTAGGAGTTGACGAACTCTCCCGCCCAGAACGCGACGATCGAGGCGAAGACGATCCGCGGCACCTGCCCGAACACCGCTTCATAGGCCGCCTGGCCAGTCCAGTCGGGCGAGGGCGGCAGCGCCACCACGACGAAGGCCATGAACGCCATGAACAGCATCGCCGCGAAGCCCGCCCAGATGCAGCGCCGCGCCCGGGCAAAGCCATAGACCTCGGTCAGCACGTCACCGATCACGTAGGAGATCGGGAAGAAGAGGATGCCGGCCCCGAACGGCCAGAGCCCGATCCCCGGCAGCTCGATCGCCGAGACCTTGCCCGCGCCCAACACGTTCGAGAGCAGCAGCACGGTCACGAACGCCGCCATCAAGAAATCGAAATAGCGCAGCGGGCGGCCGGCCAGTGCGGACGCGTCGATGGCGCGAACCGCGGGCGCGTCCTGCTCCAGCCCGTAGAGCCCGGTGCCGGCGAGGCCGGGCGCAGCCTTCTCCCGCCGCTCCCCGCCTTTGCCGTAGTCCCGCACCATATCCGCCTGCGCCTCGAGCTTCGCCGCGGCGAAGGCGTCGCCTTTCTTGTAGGTGTACATCTCGGCTTGCGAAAAACCGCTGCGAACGAACTGCCAGGCATAACGGAGATAGAACGGGACGACGCCCAGCGCCTGATACTGCCAGACGTGGGTCATCTCGTGCATGAAGAGATGTTTGTCGCCTGCCTTCGAGAAATCGGCGACCGGCGCACCCTTGAAGAAGATCGTGCGGATCAGGGTGATCGCATCGGTCCGGGGGCTGCGAAAAGCCAGCCAAGCGAGCGGATTTCCGCCGGCGCCGTGGCGGATGCCGATGCGGTCAAACCTGATCCGGTCGCCGAACGCGGCGCGGACCAGTTCCCTTTCTCCCTCGGTCAGCGCCCGTCTCGCCATCCGCCTCCTCCGTTTTCCGCTATAGGCCGACCGGCCCCGAATGGAATTCCGATCTTTACCAAAGAGCGCTAGAGCCGCACCGACGCGCCCGTAGCTCAGTTGGATAGAGCACGAGCCTTCTAAGCTTGGGGTCGCAGGTTCGAATCCTGCCGGGCGCGCCACTATAATTTCTTGTTTTTTGCTTTCATCTTTACGACGAGCCGCATGAAGAGGCGGGGGGCCTATCCTCGGATGAGGTAAAGTCCGATAACTGCATTTAGGTACCATCCAGAGCCAACAGCGCGGCAGGATCGAATCCGCCATTGGCGAGGAGCGCACTTGGACGGGTGACGCATCTTTCGCGATCTTATTCGCGTTGATCGGTGCGCGTGGGCGCAGGTTCGCCTATGGCAGTCATGAAGCCGTTGGCCCGCGCCCATTCTGCAAACAATGCGGGCCAGGCGGCAACTTCGCTGCCCGGCCTTCCCAGGCCCCAACTGTGGCCGCCCTGCTGGAAGATATGGAGTTCGACGGGCCGGCTGGCGGCGCGCATCGTCGCGAACAGGGCGAGGCTGTGCCCCACATTGGCGATCGGATCGTCGGCCGCATGGGCGAGGAAGATCGGCGGCGTCGATGCCGAAACATGTTCTTCGACGGAATAGTCGGCCGCAAAGTTCGGGAGGCCGGACAGATGGCGGGCCGTTCGCGTAGTATCGAGCGGCGGGCGCATCGACACGACCGGATAAAGCAAAGCGACGAAATCGGGAATCGCGGCCTGGGCGTCGACGTCGTCGACCCGCGAATAGAAATCATGGCCACCGCGCGTCGCGAGGATCCCGGCGAGATGGCCACCCGCCGACGAGCCGATCACGCCGACCTTGTGCGGATCGACGCCGAAGCGCGCCGCATTGGCGCGGATCAGCCGCATCGCGCGCTGCCCGTCCTGGAACGGCGCGTCCGCGTTCCAGCCGTCGCCGGGCAGGCGGTAGAAGAGGACGATGGCGGTCACGCCTCGGCTCTGCAGCCAGCGGGCGATCGGCCGGGCGGCGCTGTCGATCTGGATGCGGAAATAGCCGCCGCCGCCCAGCACCAGGACGGCCGTGCCGTTGGGCCGCACCGGTCGATAAATCTCCATCCGGGCCAGCGTGACATTCGAGACGGCACCTTCGGCGGCGCCGTCGCTGGCGACCCGCTCCGGACCCTCGGGCCGGCCGTGGCCCGGCGGTTCGCCGGGCCAGAGCCTGAGGATCTCCGGCTGCGCCCGTACGGGCGCAGCGAAGGCCAGCAGGAAGGCCGCAACGAAGATTCGGATCAACTCCCTATTCCCCTTCAGAAACGCGTGCCCACGGTCACGTACCAGTAGCGCGCATAAGGGTTGTAGAGCGAGCCGAGAAAGCCGGCTGCGGTGAGCGGCGGCTGGACGTCGAACAGGTTGCGCACGCCGACGCGGACCCGCGTATCCCCGAACGGCCCGTTGTCGAACCTGTATTGGGCGTAGAGATTGAAGGTGGTGTAGGGGTCTAGCACATAGGGATTGCCGGCCGTGTCGAGGAAGTTGGTGTCCTGAACCGAGCCGATATGGTTCATGAATGCGCCCACCTGGAAATTGTCGAGCGACCAGGTCAGCGACCCGGTGATGCGCCAGCGCGGCTTGCCGCGCACCCGGATGAGGTCGCTGGCGTCGGTGAGCGGGGTGGCGGCGTTGATGTCGCCGGCATCGCGCGCGTCGAACAATTCCTGCACGGCTGGCGGCGTGTCGCGCGAATATTTGATCAGCCGGGAGGCATTGAGGTTGAGCTCGAAATTGCCGATCGGCGTGCGCCGCAAATTCCAGATCAGGCCGAGGTCGAGCCCCTGGACGGTCTGCGGCAGCAGATTCTGGAACTGGTCCCGGATCTGGAGGACAGCGCCGGCCGGCGCGAGGCCGGTGCCGGCGAAGACGGGGGTGTCGTCCGCTGTGGGCGCGGCGCGGATGACGTTCGGATTGCTCGAGCCCTGCAGCCGCAGCAGATAATCCAGCACGAGCGCGTTCTGGGGACCGAACTGGCCGACGATTCCGCTCTGCCGGATCTCCCAGAAGTCCGCGGTGAGGGTCAGGCGCCCGAACCCGTCCGGTAGCGGGGGCTCGAGCACGGTGCCGACGGTCCAGCTGCGGCTGCTCTCGGGCTGGAGGTCGGGATTGCCGCTGATGAAGATGGAATAGGAGATGCCGCGGCCGCAGGCGCTGAAGTTGGCGATACGGCCGGCGCGCAGATCCGCCTCGCAGCGATAGAAATCGGTGTTGGAGCCGAGCCGGCTGTACTGGACCGTCTTGGTCTGCTCGAGATTCGGTGCGCGGAAACCCTGCGAATAGGAACCGCGCAGCCTGATGCCGCGGACGATGTCCCAGGCCGCCGCGACCTTGGGCTTCAGCACATCACCGAAATCGCTGTAATGCTCGTAGCGGGCGGCGAGTTGCAGATCGAAGCGCCGGACCAACGGGACCTCCATCTCCGGCGAGACGAGCGGCACGGCCGCCTCGGCGAAGCCGGAAAAAACCGTCCGCCGTCCGCGCGTACTCGGCCCCGGGCTGACCGCGGCGACGTTGCTGAGGTTGGTTTCGCCGGTCACGGCGTCCCGGAAGGTGATCGTGCCGTTGAGATTGGGGTCGCGGTCGTCCCGCTGGGTCTCGCGCCGGCCCTCGATCCCGAACGCAATACCGACATCGCCGCCGGGCAGCGCGAACAGGCTGGCGTTGGAGACCTTGAAGTCGGCGAGGCCGAGCGTCGTCCGCGACTGCCGCCTGAGCTGGAACACGATCGCGTCGATCGAGGCCTGCGACGACGGCGTGCAGTCGTTGATCGAGGGCGTCGCGTTGCAGCCGCCGCTGAACGGATTGTAGGCGTCCGGCGTGGACAGGGCGAGGCTCTGCTGCAGCGCGGTCATGTCGACGTTCGGGCTGACGTCGGTGGCCTGCGCTTCCGAATAAAGGATGGCGGTGTCGAAATCCCAGGTCCCGCCGAGGCTGCCGCGCAGGCCGCCGAGAAAGCGGGTCTGCCAGTTGGTTACGTCCACGGTCTGGGGACCGGTGTCGACGAAGCGGTAGGTGGTGAGCCGTACCGGCAGGCCGGCGGCGGGCACGTTGGTGAGATTCGGGATCCGGTTGGGATTGGCCTGCCCGTTGGCAAAGGTGACCGGACCGAAGGGGTTCCAGTAGTTGGAGGCGGGGATCACGATCGCGTTGAGGTTGATCACCGGCGGCTGGAGCGCGTGGGAGCTGGCCCGGTAATAGCCGATCTCGGCATAGGCGGTGACCGAGTCGCTGATGTCATAATGGGCGCTCAGGAAGGAATTGAAGCGCCGGATCGACGGACTGACGGTCGTGTCGATGGCGTTGTCGAACCGCTCGTTGCGCAACGTCGTCGCGGTCGCGCGAGTGCCGCTACCGAGACAGGTCTCGGCGTTGATCGTGACGAGGCAGCCCGGATTGCCGATCGACTGGGTGTGGAAGGCGCCGGCGGACGAGGTGAGCGCCTGGTTTCCCGGGCTTCTCCGGATCGTACCGGGTCCGCCGACGACGGCGAGGTTCGCCCAGGGCGACTGGGTCGCGCGGTCGTCGGGGACGAGGCTGCCGGCAAAGTCCGGATCGTCGGCGAACAGGAAGCGGAGGTCGTTCGTCGCCGTGTAGATTTGGTCTTCCGCGAGTTGCGCGGTGCGGCGGGTGTAATCGAGATAGAGCGTGACATTGCCCCGGCCGCCGCCGAAATTCGTGCCCGCGAGGCCGGTGAGCTGCCATTCCTCGCGATGGGTGCCCTCGGCCCAGCCATAGCGGCCGTCGAGCGAAAGGCCGTCAAAGTCGGTGCGCAGGATCGTGTTCACCACCCCGGCGACGGCATCCGAGCCATAGATGGCCGAAGCGCCGTCGCGCAGGATTTCGAGTCGCTCGATCCCGGCGACGGGCAAGGCATTGGCGTTGGGACCCAGCACCGGAATATTGCCTTCGCCGGCTTGGCTGGTCGGGTGCGAGACGAGGCGCCGGCCGTTGAGCAGGACGAGCGTATTGCCGGTGCCGAGATTACGCAGGTTGATCGAATTGACGTCGCCGCGCGCCGCGTTGCTGGTCTGGGGATTGTTCGAGGGGTTGAACGACACCTCGCCCATTTGCGGGATAGCGCGGAGCAGGTCGTCGCCGGTGAGGGCGCCGGTCGCATCGATCTGCGACCGGTCGATCACAGTGACCGGCAGGGCTTCGGTGACCCGGCTGCCCCGGATCTGGGAGCCGACAACGACGACATTGTTGTTGGCGTCGGCCGAATCCGGCGCATCCGGCTCCGTCGCCGCAGAAAGTGCGGGAGCGGTTTCCGTCGGCGGGGTCTCGGGCGCCTGCGTCGCCTGGGCAAGCGCGGGCGCGGACAGGCTGCCGGCGCCCATCGCCGTTGCCAGCAAGAGAGTTTTGATCCGCATCGTTCCTTCCCCCTTTAATCCTGCGGCGCCGCTTGGGGCACTCCCAGTTCGATTTCGATGGCCGGCCTGGCCGGCGTCGGTGCGTCTCCCTCCAGGGCCGCGGTGAGCCGGGCCTGGTCGAGCGCGCCGTCCCAGCGCGCGACGACGACGGTGGCGACGGCGTTGCCGATGAAGTTGGTGAGACTCCGGCACTCGCTCATGAAGCGGTCGATGCCCAGGATCAGCGCCATGCCCGCGACCGGAATGCCCGGAACGATCGAGAGTGTCGCCGTGAGGGTGAT
>DATINU010000094.1:0-7392 GCA_035473955.1 Allosphingosinicella sp. | reverse complement strand
CGCCCAGATCGGCTCGTAGGCGACGACCAGCTCGCCATTGTCCCATTCGTCGGGGAGCGACCCGGCGAGCATCGCCTCGACGACGGAAAGATGGCGGCCCGCCTGGCGTTCGGCATCGCTTTCGCCGACGCAGACGATCGCGGCGAGGCCGGCGGCGAGCGCGGCGGCGGCCTTGGCGCGGACCTCGGCGTCGGTTTCGTGCTGATCGGCGCGGCGCTCGCTGTGGCCGGCGATGACCAGCTTCGCCCCCGCTTCGACCAGCATCGGCACGGCGACGCAGCCGGTATGGGCGCCGCCCGGCGCGGCGTGGCAATCCTGCGCGCCGATCAGGAGGCCGCCGGCGCGGGTCACGGCCGGAGCGATGAGGGTGAAGGGCGGACAAAGGGCGACGTCGACGCCCGGCGCTTCGCGCGCCACCTCGGCGATCGCCGTGACTTCGGCGAGCGCGGCGAGGCTGCCGTTCATCTTCCAATTGCCGGCGACGAGCTTGCGGCGGAGGGACATCGGACGTTCCTGGCTTCAAGGGGCCGCTTTGCGCGGTTGCCCGGCGCCTAGCGCGCTTCTATGACCCGCGCAAACCCACCGCTCGCAGGACCCCTTCATGATCTCCGGCTTTCGCAAGTCCCTCCGTTCCTGGGCGACCATCGCCCTGCTCTTCCTGGCGCTGATGGCGATCGTCGTCACCGGCTTCGGCACGGGCGGCTTCGGTGGCCTCGGCAGCCTCAGCGGCGACGGTTCGAGCGAGAATCCGACGCTGGTCACGGTCGCGGGGACGCCGATCACCAAGGCCCAGGTCGATGACGAGATCAACCGCCAATATGCCGACGCGCGGGCGCAATATCCGAATCTGGGCATGCGCGAATTCCTCGCCCAGGGCGCCTTCGACGCCTTGCTCCGGCAGCTGGTCAACTATCAGACGATCCGCCAATTCGCGAGCGAGCAAGGGCTCGTCGCCACGGACCGGATGATCGACCGCGACATCGTCAATACCGAGCAGTTCCGCAACTTCACCGGCCAGTTCGATCAGGCGACTTTCCGCAGCCTCCTGGCCAACCGGAACATGACCGAGGGCTGGTACCGCGATTTCACCCGCACCCGGCTGCTCCAGTCGCAGTTGATCGCGCCGGTCGCTGTCGGCTCGCGCGTGCCGCAGGGCGTGGCGCGCTTTTATGCCGATCTGCAACTCGAACGGCGGCGCGGCGTCATCGGCGTGCTGCCCTGGCAGGCCTTCGCCGCCGCCATCAACCCGACCGATGCCGAGATCGCGGCCTTCTACCGGCAGAACCAGCGCGCCTTCACCACGCCCGAGCGGCGCGTGATCCGCTATGCCGTGATCGGCCCGGAGCAGACCGGCCAGGCCGGGGCCGCGACCGAGGCGGAGATCCAGCGCGTCTACCGCGCCAACCAGGGCCGGTTCGGGCCGCGCGATTCGCGGACCATCCAGCACCTCGTGCTGCAGGATCGCGGTCAGGCCGAGCAGGCGGCCCAGCAGCTGCGCGGCGGCGCCAGCTTCGCCGACGTGACCTCGCGGCTCGGCTTCGCCGCCGCCGATCTCACTTTCGCCGACCAGACCCGCGACAGCTTCGGCCGGACGGCGCCGGCCGCGGTCGCCACCGCGGCCTTCGCCGCCGCGCGCGGCCAGGTCGCCGGCCCGATCCAGGCGGAGGGCACCTTCCACGTCGTGCGGATCGAGAGCATCGCGACCACCCCGGGCCGCACGATCGAACAGGCGCGGCCGGAAATCGTCACCTTCATCGAGCGGCGCAAGCGGGCCACGGCGGTCGACGATCTCGCCAACCGGATCCAGGAGCAGCTGGGCGAAGGCGTCGCCTTCGAGCAGATCGCCCGCGAGGCGCATCTGACCATCGTCACCACGCCGGCCGTCACCGCCAACGGCCAGCCCGCGCCGGGCGCCCCGGCCTGGCAGGCCCCCGCCGAGCTTGCCGCGTTGCTCGGTTCCGCGTTCCAGATGGACGCCGAGGATCTCGAGCCGATCGTCGAGCCGCTGCCGGGCAACAGCCGCGCCGCCTTGCTCGAAGTCCAGCGGGTCGAGCCCGCCGCGCCTTCGCCGCTCGCCCAGGTCCGCGACCGGGTCCGCACCGCCCTGATCCAGCGCCGCGCGCTCGAGCGCGCCCGCGCCGCGGCCGATACGATCGTGCGCAAGGTCAACGGCGGCACCCCGCTCGCCAATGCCTTCGCCGAGGTCGGCGTGGCCCTGCCGAGGCCAGAGGCGGTCGACATGGTCCGCGCCCAGATCGCCGCCCAGGGGCGGCAGCCGGCGCCGATCCTGATCACCTTCTTCAGCCTGCCGCAGGGCCGCGCCGCCTCGGTCGCCGCGCCGAACCGCGCCGGCTATCTGATCGCCTTTCACAGCCAGCGCACTGCGGGCAATGCGGCGAGCAATCCGGCGGCGCTGACCCAGATCCGGTCGCAGCTCGGCCGGAGCGCCCCGGAGGAAACCGCCCAGCAATTCGTCCGCGCGATCGAGCTCAGAAGCGACGTGCAGCGCAACGAGGAAGCGATCCGGCGGGCGCGCAGCGCCGCCAGCGGCGCGGTGGAGTGACCGCGAGCGGGCGATGATCCTCGTCCTCGACAATTACGACAGCTTCACCTGGAACCTCGTCCATTATCTGAGGGAGATCGGCGCCGAGGTCCGGGTCGCGCGCAACGACGCGCTGACCGCGGCCGAGGCGATGGCGAGCGGCGCGGAGGCGATGCTGATCTCGCCGGGGCCGGGCACGCCGGACGAGGCCGGCATCTCGCCGGCGCTGGTCGCGGCCTGCGCCGAGGCGCGGCTGCCCTTGCTCGGCGTCTGCCTCGGCCACCAGGCGATCGGCCGGCATTTCGGCGGCACCGTGGCGCGGGCGGCCCGGGTCATGCACGGCAAGACCAGCGCGATCGCCCATGACGGCAGCGGCGTCTTCGCGGGCCTGCCCAGCCCCTTCACCGCGACCCGCTATCACTCGCTGACCGTCGCGGCGGAGGGCTTGCCCGACGGCCTGATCGTCAATGCCACCGCCGAGGACGGCACCGTCCAGGGCGTCCGGCATCGCGACCTGCCGATGCACGGCGTCCAGTTTCATCCGGAAAGCATCGCCAGCGAACATGGCCACGCCCTGCTGCGCAATTTCCTGATCCTCGCAAAGGCGCAAACGGCGCCCGCTTGACAGCACGCGTAACGTTCCGTACACGTTCCGCATACGTTCCACGGGAGGAACTTCGCATGCTGACCAGGAAGCAACATGAACTGCTTCTCTACATCGACGCCAAGCTTTCGGAGACCGGCGTGTCGCCCTCGTTCGAGGAGATGAAGGAGGCGCTCGACCTGAAATCGAAGAGCGGCGTGCACCGCCTCATTTCGGCGCTCGAGGAGCGCGGCTTCATCCGCCGCCTGGCCAATCGGGCGCGGGCGCTGGAGGTGCTGAAGATGCCCGAGATCAAGGGGACGGCGCCGGCGCGGCCGCAGATCCGCATCCCCGAGGCGGCGAACGATTCGATCGTCGATCTGCCGCTGCACGGCCGGATCGCCGCCGGCACGCCGATCGAAGCGCTGCAGGGCACCGACACCCTCCCCGTTCCCGCCGCCTTGCTGGGGCCGGGTGAGCATTATGCGCTCGAAGTGGCCGGCGATTCGATGGTCGAGGTCGGCATCCTCGACGGCGACTATGCGCTGATCCGCAAGGCCGATAGCGCGCGCGACGGCGAGATCGTGGTGGCCTTGGTCAACAACGAGGAAGCGACGCTGAAGACCTATCGCCGCGAAGGCCAGATGATCCGCCTCGACCCCGCCAACCGGATGTACGACCCGCAACGCTACCGCGAAGAGCAGGTCCAGATCCAGGGCAAGCTGGCGGGGCTGCTGCGGCGCTATTGAGGACCTTATTCCCCTCCCCTCGATGGGGAGGATGAGCAGGTCGCCATGTCCCCCATCGAGGGGGAGGGCTTTCGGAGCTGATTCTCATGGCTAGATTGAACTATGTCGAACTGCCTGCGCGCGACGTGCCGACCGCCAAGGCGTTTTACGAGGCCGCGTTCGGCTGGGCGATGACCGAGTTCGGCCCGACCTATGCGGCGACGCTCACCGGCGATACCGATATCGGCCTGCAGGGCGACGCCGCGGAGGCGACGCGGGCGCCGCTCGCGGTGATCGAGGTCGCGGATCTCGAGGCCGCGCTGGACGCGGTGACGCAGGCGGGCGGGACGATCGTGCGGCCGATCTTCGCTTTCCCGGGCGGACGGCGCTTCCAGTTTCTCGATCCGAGCGGCAACGAGCTGGCTTGCGTCAAGCCCGGTTGAGCGGTCTCTTTTTCCGACGCGCTTGCGCGCAGGCCGCGCCGGAGCCAGCATCGCCCCGATGAGGATTGACCGAATGACCGCACCACCAGAGCCCCGCCGCCCGCATGCCCGCTCGCTGCTGCGCTGCCTTGCGCTCGGTCTCGTTCTCGCCTGCCATGCCCCGGCTGTCGCGACCAGCCAGGCCGCGGCCGCGCCGCCTGGTGCGGAGCGAGACGGCCGGCGCGATTTCGATTTCGAGACGGGCACGTGGGACACGCACGTCCGGCTGCTCCGCAATCCGCTGTCCGGCGCCACGCCCGACTGGGCGGAGTATCGCGGCACCAGCATCGTTCGTCCGCTGATGGACGGCCGCGCGAATGTCGTGGAGCTGTCGGTCGCCGGGCCGGCGGGGCGGATCGAGGGCCTGTCGCTGCGGCTCTACAATCCGCAGACGCACCAGTGGAGCCTCAACTATGCGGGCCTGCGCAGCGGCAGCCTGACCGCGCCCGTCCATGGCCGGTTCGACGGCGCCGGCGGGGCCAGCTTTTACGGGACGGATATGGTCGAGGGGCGCGCTGTCTTCGTGCGGTTCGTCATCTCCGAGGTGACGGCGAACTCGGCCCGCTTCGAGCAGGCCTTCTCGGTCGACGGCGGCGCGACCTGGGAGGTGAATTGGATCGCCGTGGACACGAGGCGGCGCTGAATCAGGCGAGGCGCTCCGGCACCGCGACCGCTTCGACCACCAACGTATCGGCGGACTGCATCGCCTCCCAGGGGAAAACGAACCAGCGCTTGTCGACGCTGCGGTCGATCACCCGGCTATGATATTCGACGCGGGCGCGGCTGCGGATGTTGTTGACGAGCACGGCGATGCGCAGGCGGTCGCTGTCCGCGCCGACCCGCTCCTCGATCGCCCGGCGGAGATAGGCGATGGTCCCGCCGCTGTCGTTGATGTCGTCGACGATCAGGATATGGCCGCCCGCCTCGATCTTCGCGGCGAGCTTGGCAAGCAATTCGTCGGCGAAGCCGGGCTCGCCCGAACTGTGATCGACCGAGAGCATGGCAATGCCGACGCGGTGCGAGAGATAGGCGGCGGGGACGAGGCCGCCGCGGCCGACTCCGACCAGGAAATCCGGGCGCCAGTCGCCCGCCTCGAGCTGCCTCGCCACCGCATGGACGTCGGCGACGAACTGCTCGTGGGAAATATAGGAAAGCGCCGGCTCGGCCATGATCGCCTCGATCGCCTCATCGTTCCGCGGGAGGGCGCCCCATAGGGAAGTCGGGCCCGGGCCGCAATCCGTCGCCGGTCAACGGCCTGTCGAGGGCGATTCGCCCATCACCCTGGGATCGAACACGATCGTGAGCCGGTCGACCGGGCTGTTGTTGGCGATGCTGCGGGTCCGCGCGACTTGGTGAAATTGCCGATCAGCGCGCCGCGCCCGCCCACGGGTGGCCGCCTTCGCGCGCAGCGACCGTCGCGACGCGTGGGCCGGTGCCGAACGTCACGGCGAGGCCGCCGGTGCGGCGGAGGAAGAAAAGATCGGCGCGGAGCCAGCGCGGGTTGCAGCCGCGCGGCAGCGGCCGGTCGGCAACGACGATGTCGGCCTCGGCGCAGGCGGCGCGCATCTGCTCCCAGCGGACGAAATGCCGGGTGCGCGTGACGAGGATGCGCCAGCGACGCCCGCCACGATCGATGTTGGCGACGCAGAGATCGGCGCTGCAGGCGGCGGTCGGCAGGCGCTCCAGCTCCAGATAATCGGGTTCGCTGCCGCTGAGCTCCGCCATCGTGTCGCGGACATAATCGCCGGCGCGGGGGCGAAGCAGAGCGAGGCGGCCGTCTTCGGTGCGCAGGACGAGATGCCGGCCATCGCCGGTGACGAGCAGGTCCGGCGCGGGGATCGAGGCCGCCCAAAGACCCCCGAACGCAATGGGGACGAGCCCGTAAATCCGCCAGCGCGTCCGCCAGAGACAGAGCCAGAGGCCGCCGGCGACGATCAGGGCGAACGCGGCGGGCGGCATGGCGGGGAGCAAGGCGACGGCCCCGGGCGCGGCCGCGGCGGCGTGCGCGAGCCAGAGCAGGAAGGACAAAGCCTGGCCGGTCAGCCACCAGAACGGCGCACCGAGGCCGATCAGATCGAAGAGCAAAGCCAGGGCCTCGAGCGGCATGATGATGAAGGTGGTGAGCGGGATCGCGATCACATTGGCGAGCGCGCCGTAAAGACCGGCCTTGTGGAAATGGAACAAGGCGATCGGCATCAGCGCGACCTCGACGGCAAGGCCGGTGAGGATCAGCGCGAAGAGCGCCCTGCCCCCCTTGGCGAGCCAGCCCTCGTCGCGGCGCGCGAACCAGGCCTTGGCGCGCGGATTTTCGTGCAGCGCGACGATCGCGACGATCGCGGCGAAGCTCATCTGGAAGCTCGCGCCCGGCAGGCTTTCGGGCCAGAGCAGCAGCACGACGAGCGCGCCGACCGCGACCAGACGAAGCGTGACCGCTTCGCGCCCCAGCCCGATCCCGGCGAGCACGAGCAAGGCGGCGATGCAGGAGCGGACGGTCGGCACCTCGGCGCCGGTGAGCAAGGTATAGGCGATGCCGGCCAGCGCGCCGGCGGCGGCCGCGATCAGGACGAGGCGGAAGCGCAGCGCCAGGGCCGGGCTGAGCGCGAGCAGCTTCAGAGTCAGCAGCATGACCGCGCCCACCACCGCGGTGAGATGGAGGCCACTGACCGAGAGCAGATGGGCGAGGCCCGAGCGGCGCATCGCCTCCGCCTCCGCTTCGGTTATGCCGCCCTGATCGCCGGTGGCGAGCGCCGCGGCGATGCCGCCCTCGGCGCCCGGGAGGCGTTCGCGAATGTGGGCAGACAGACTTTGCCGGGTGGAGGCCAGACGCGCCGACAGGCTGCGGCCCGGGGCGGGCGCGGTCACGGCGATGTCGAGCGCGCGCCCGGTGCCGCCGATCCGCTGAAACCAGGCGACCCGTGCGAAATCATAAGCGCCGGGCACGGCCATCGGCGCCGGCGGCATCAGCCAGGCGCGGAGACGAATGGTCGCGCCCGCCTCGAGACCCGGGGCCAGTTTGTCCTCATCGACATTGACGCGGAGGCGGTGCGGCAGACCCTC
>DATINU010000093.1:0-1979 GCA_035473955.1 Allosphingosinicella sp. | reverse complement strand
CAAGGACAAGGTGATGGTGCGGCGGCCACCCTGCGACCAACCTTATCAGATGCGCGAGTTCGAGATTGCCGACCCCAATGGCTACGTTCTCGTCTTCGGCGAGGACCTGACCGGACCGACCCCCCAATGAGCCAATATCTTCCCCTGCTCGGCATCCTCGTCGTCATTCTCGGCTTCGGCTTCCGGTTCAATCCGATGCTGGTCGTGCCGATCGCGGCGCTGACCACGGGGTTGCTCGCGGGGATGGGGCCGGTCGAGGTCGTCTCGAAGCTCGGCAAGGCGTTCAACGACAGCCGGATCATCATCATCCCCTGGGTGGTCCTGCCGGTGATCGGCCTGCTCGAACGCTACGGGCTGCAGCAGCGGGCGCGGGCGGTGATCGCCGGCTTCCGCGCCGCGACGGCGGGGCGGCTGCTGATCCTCTATCTCTTCTACCGCCAGCTGATCTCGGCGATCGGGCTGCATTCGACCGCCGGCCATCCGCAGACGGTGCGGCCGCTGGTCGCGCCGATGGCGCTGGCGGCGGCGGAGCAGGAGGGGGCGCTCGACGCCGAGACGCAGGACAAGGTGAAGGCCTATGCCGCGGCGACCGACAATGTCGGGCTCTTCTTCGGCGAGGACATCTTCTTCGCGATCGGCTCGATCGTCCTGATCCAGCAGACGCTGGCCGCCTATCAGATCGAGCTGTCGCCGCTGCAGCTGGCGGTCTGGGCGATTCCGACCGCGATCGCCGCCTTCGTGATCCATTCGACCCGACTGCTGCTGCTCGACCGGGCCCTGGCCCGCGCCAGAAGGGAGGCGCGGCCATGATCACGATCCAGTGGGTGTTCTTCCTGGTGGGCGCGCTGTTCGCGGCCTGGGCGCTGCTGAGCGCGTTGGACAAGGCCAATGCCAAGCGGCTCGGCAACGCGGCTTTCTGGGGATTGGTGGCGCTGAGCCTGCTCGGCGGCACCTGGCTCGGCGATTTCGCCAATGGCTGCCTGGTGCTCGGCCTCGCGGGCCTCGCCAGCCTGAACCTGATCGGGCGGAGCGCGGCCGAGACGAGCGAGGCCGAACGCGAAGCGGCGGGCGAACGGCACGGCAACAGGCTGTTCCTGCCGATCCTCGTCGTGCTTTGCACCGCGGTGTTCGGCACTCTGCTCTACCTCTATACACCGCTGCACGCGACCGGACTGTTCGAGCGAAACCGGGAAACCTTCATCCTGCTCTGCCTCGGTGTGCTGCTTGCGCTCGCGCTGATCTTCGCCTGGCTCAGGCCGCCGGCGCTGGCGCCGCTGCAGGAAGGGCGGCGGCTGATCGACGCGGTCGGCTGGGCGGCGGTGCTGCCGCTGATGCTCGCCGCGCTCGGGCTCGTGCTCGCCGATACCGGGGTGGGGCGGACGATCGGCGGCCTGATTCTCACCGTCATTCCCGAAGGCAGCATCCTGCCCGCGGTGATCGCCTACGGGCTCGGCATGGCGCTGTTCACGTTCCTCACCGGCAATGCCTTCGCCGCCTTTCCGGTCATGGCGACCGCGATCGGCGTACCGTTGCTGATCCAGGGCTATGGCGGCGATGCGGCGGTGATCGGCGCGATCGGCATGCTGGCGGGCTTTTGCGGGACGCTGATGACGCCGATGGCGGCGAACTTCAATCTGGTGCCCTCCGCGCTGCTCGAGCTGAAGGACCCGAACGGCGTCATCAAGGTCCAGATCGGCACCGCGATTCCCCTGCTGATCGTGAATATCGCGCTGATCTACCTGCTGGCTTTCTAACCCGTTCGTCATGCCGGGCTTGATCCGGCATCCACCTTCCTTATGCCGGCTGCACGAAGAAGATGGACCCCGGATCAAGTCCGGGTGACGACGGGAATTGTATGACCCACCGCCTCACCGCCGAAATCGCCAACCGCTTCGCCGAGATCGCGCTCGGCCATGTGACCAGGGAATATCCGCACAAACTCGATCAGGTGCTGGAGGGGCCCGAGGACATGCTCGGGC
>DATINU010000092.1:0-2873 GCA_035473955.1 Allosphingosinicella sp. | reverse complement strand
TGCACCACCAGCGGCCCCTCGACGAAGATCGTGCAGAAGGCGACCTCGCGCACCATTGCCAGCATCGCCTCCCGGTCTTCCCAGGCGAAGGCGCGGTTGGGATGCATCAGCCGCGGCTCCGCGAGCGGCGCTCGCCCTTGCGGTCCTTGCGTCGCGCCTTGGCAGCGGCCGAGACGGCCTTGCGCTTTCCCTCGGGGGTCTCGGAAAACTTGACCTCGTCGAGCGGCAGATCGCCGAGCGAAAGATCGAAGCCCAAGGCCGCGATGGTGGCGGCGAAATGGTCGGGCAATTCGGCCGTGACGTCGATCCGGCCGCCGTCGGGATGGTCGATCCTCAGCCGTCGCGCGTGGAGATGGAGCTTGCGGCTGATCGCGCCGGTCAGGAAGGCGTCCTGCCCACCATATTTGCCGTCGCCGAGGATCGGGTGGCCGATGGCGAGCATATGGACGCGCAGCTGATGGGTGCGGCCGGTCAGCGGCTGCAGCTCGACCCAGGCGGCGCGGTTGCCGGCCCGCTCGATCACCCGGTAGCGGGTCCGTGCGTGCTGGCCCGCCTCGCCCTCCTCGACATGCATTTTCTCGCCGCCCGTGCCGGGCTGCTTGGCGAGCGGCAGATCGATCATGCCGTCGTCGATCGCCGGCACGCCAGTGACGATCGCCCAATAGACTTTCCGCGCCGTCCGGCCCGAAAAACTCTTCGAGAAATAGGCGGCGGCGCGCGGCGTGCGAGCGACGAGCAGGGCGCCCGACGTGTCCTTGTCGAGCCGGTGGACCAGCTTCGGCCGCGCCGCATTATCGTCGGCCAAACCGTCGAGCAACCGGTCGAGATGGTCCGTCGTCTTGGTGCCGCCCTGCGTGGCGAGGCCGGGCGGCTTGTTGACGACGATCGCCGCCACATCCTCATGAATGACGAGCGAGCGCACGAATTCGGTTTCGTCGTCGCTGAGCTGCGGCCGCTGCTTTTGCGGCTTCTTCGCGGCCGGCGCCTCTTCGCCCTGCGGCGGCACGCGGATGCTCTGGCCGGCCTCGATCCGGTCGCCCGGCGTCGCGCGCTTGCCGTCGACGCGGAGCTGGCCGGTGCGCGCCCAGCGCGAGATCTGGCCGAAGCTCACGTCGGCGAGGTTGCGCTTGAACCAGCGGTCTAGGCGGATGCCGTCGTCCTCCGGGGAGACGATGAACTGGCGGACCTGATCGTTGCTCATGCCGGCGCTCGCATCGCCGCCAGTCCCGCGAAGAGCAGCAGCACCGATCCGGCTACGGACGTCGCCACATAGATCGCGGCGAGGCCGAGCTGACCGCGCTCGAGCATCAGCCAGGTTTCCAGGCTGAACGCCGAGAAAGTGGTGAAGCCGCCAAGGACGCCGACCGCCGCGAACAGCCGCATTTGCTCGCTGCCGCCGCTCCGCGCCAGCCAGCCGGCGAGGAGCCCTATGGCGAGGCCGCCGGTGAGGTTGACGATCAGCGTGCCCCAGGGAAAGCCCGGTCCCGCCCACGCCAGCGTCGCCATGCCGACAAGGTGGCGCAGCCCGGCGCCGATGGCGCCGCCCAGCATGACGAGAAGCAGAATCTGCATGGCGGGCGATGTAGCGCCCGCCGCCTGCCGCCGCCAGTGGCGCGCGTCAGCGGCCGTTGTTGACGATCAGGGCGACTTCGGAGCCGGCCTCGTTCGGCGTGACGATCAGATAATAGGCGCCATTGGTCCCTTCGTTCGTCCCGCCCAGCACCTGATCGCCGCCGCGCGCCTGCTGCTCGGCCGAGAAGCCGGCGCGCGAAGCGACGCTGCGATAATATTCGAGCACGCGATTGTAAGGGTCGGGCGTAGTGAAGGTGACGACGCGGACGTGGCAGTCGCCGCGGTCGCTGCCTGCCGCCTCGGTGACGCGGCCACCCGGATAGGCGGGGAATTCCGCCGGCAGCCGGCCCGCCCATTCGGGGCCGTATTGGAAGGGCGCCCCGCAGGCGCTGCGCGGCTCGCCGCCGCCGCCCGCGGCGTTGCCGCCGGCCGGATATTGCGCCTGTACCGGGCGCTCGGGCTGGCGGGCGCCGTTCGCGCCGGATTGCTGCGACAGGTTGGGATCGGTGAGGATCTGGTCTTCGAGCGCGCTCGTCACCGCCGGATCGGCGCTGTTGTTGGCGAGCAGATCGTTGTCGATCTCCGCGAGGTTCGCATTGCTCCCGCTGCCGCAGGCGGCGAGCGCGAGCGCGCCGGCGAAGGTCAGGGTCCGGATGACGTGGCGGCTCTGCATAAGGCGGTCCTCTCTGGAACGCCTCTATGCCCGATCCGGACGATGAATGGGTGATCGGATATGGTTAACGCGCGCCCCGTTTGGGGACTGTCCCGTTCTTGGACTGCCAATAGGCGAAGGTTTCGCCCTGCACCGCCCGGATGAAGCGAGCCGCCTCGGGCCCCTCCCATGGCCCTTCATAGCCGCGCGAGCGAGCGCCTCCCGCCACCCACCACCCTTGTCCCGGAATGCCGTCGCTCTGCCGGACGACGAGCACCGCCAGCTCGGGCTCGTCGCGCGCTTCGGCCTCGCGGTCGACGTCGCCGAGCACGGCGCAAAGCTGGCGCATCTTGGGCCGGGAGAAATGATAGCCGAGCCGCTCCAGCACCTCGGCATAAGTGAGTGCCGTGCCCGCCTTTGCGGCGCCGACCAGATGGGCGCGAATCTCCGCGGGGTCGGCGAGCCGTTCGGCCATCAGTCCGCGTCGGTGAGCACGGCCCGGCCGTCGGTGCCGCCGCCGGTCCGCGCGGAGAGCATGATCCGGAAAGCGCCATTGTCGCGCTTGCGGGTGCCGGCGATGACGAAGCCATTGCGCTCGCGCCCCGCGCTCGAAACGGTGAAATCGGCGGCCCGGGCCGGATCGCGGTAC
>DATINU010000091.1:0-2869 GCA_035473955.1 Allosphingosinicella sp. | reverse complement strand
AAGCCGGCACATGGACGTGCTGGAAATGGACGCCGCCTCCCATACCGGCGTCGACGACGTGCGCGAGATCATCGATGCGGTCCGCTATTCAGCCGTGTCGGCGCGCTACAAGGTCTATATCGTGGACGAGGTCCACATGCTTTCGAAGAACGCCTTCAACGCCTTGCTGAAGACGCTCGAGGAGCCGCCGGCGCACGTCAAGTTCCTGTTCGCGACCACCGAAGTCAACAAGGTGCCGGTGACGGTGCTTTCGCGCTGCCAGCGCTTCGACCTGCGCCGCATTCCGGCCGACACGCTTGCCAGCCATTTCGGCCATGTCGCCGAAGCGGAGGGCGTGACCGTCGAGCCCGAGGCGCTGGCGCTGATCGCCCGCGCCGCCGAGGGGTCGGCCCGCGACGGCCTCTCGATCCTCGATCAGGCGATCGCCCATGGCGGCGGCACGGTGAGCGCGGAGCAAGTGCGGACCATGCTCGGCCTTTCGGACCGGGGCGCCAACCGCGCCTTGCTCGGCCTGATCCTCGGCGGCGACGCGCCGGGGACGCTCAATGCGCTGCGCGAACAATATGATCTGGGCGTCGAGCCGTCGGCCGTCATCCGCGGCCTTTTGGAGGCCGTGCACGGCATCACCCGCGCCAAGGTGAGCGGCGCGCTCGATCCGGCCCAGTCGGCCGAGGAGCGGGAGGCCTATGCCGCCTGGGCGGCGAAGCTCGGTCATGGTGCGATCCACCGGCTCTGGCAGCTGCTGCTGAAGGGCCTCGCCGAGGTCCATGCCGCGCCGATGCCGCTCGAAGCCGCGGAGATGACGCTGCTACGGGTCATCTATGCGGCGGAGCTGCCGGACCCCGGTGCGATGCTGGACAAGCTGCAAAGCGGCGACCTCGCCGCCGCTCCGTCCGCCGCCGAGGCGCCCAAGGCCGACGAACAGCGCGAATTGCTGAAGGCGCCGGCCGATTATCCGGCGCTGATCGACGCGCTCGGCAAGGCCGGAAAGGCGCATCTCGCCCAGCAGCTGCACGATTTCGTCGGACTGGTCCGCTACGCACCGCCCGAACTGGCGATCCGGCCGGTGAAGCCGCTGTCCGGCGAGTTTATCCGTGATCTCGGCGCGGCGCTGAAAGGGCTCACCGGAACCGCGTGGCAGGTCCGTGCGTCCGATGAAGAGGCCGCGCCCAGCCTGCTCGAACAGGAAAAGGACGATGCCGAGCGCCTGCGCCAGGAGGTGCTCGAGGCGCCGCTGGTGAAGGCCGCGTTCGAGGCCTTTCCAGAGGCCGAGCTGGCGGGTTACAGGCTCGGCGACCAACGGAGTTGATGATGCAGAATCTCGAAGAGCTGATGAAGATGGCCCAGGAGGCGCAGGCCAAATTGATGCAGGCGCAGGAGGATCTCGAGAAGGTCGAGGTCGAGGGCGTCTCGGGCGGCGGCCTCGTCAAGATCCGCGCCTCGGCCAAGGGCCGGATCATCGCCGTCGACATCGACGAGAGCCTGCTCGCCGCGTCGGAAAAGCAGATGCTCGAGGACCTCATCGCCGCCGCGCTCAACGACGCCCGCGCCAAGGCCGACGTCGCCGCGCAGGATTCGATGAAGGACGTCACCGGCGGCCTGCAGCTGCCGCCGGGTTTCAAGATGCCGTTCTGACCCTACCCGTCACCCCAGCGAAGGCTGGGGTCCATGCTGAGTCCGCCTGGATGCCAGCCTGCGCTGGCATGACGAAGATAAGTCAGCGATAAACGCACCCGTCCAGCCCGTCGCGGCCGACGCTGCCCATTCGCCGCAGGATCAGATTGCCGTAGCGCCGGGTGAAGCCGGTGGGCGCGATCGCGCCGCGACGTTTGGGCAAGGGGAAGACCGCCGCGATCCGCGCCGCTTCCTGCGGGCTCAGCGCGTCCGCGCCATGGCCGAAATAACGCTGCGCGCCGGCCTCCACGCCGTAAGTGCCGATCCCGGTCTCGGCGACGTTGAGATAGACCTCCATGATCCGCCGCTTCGACCACATCGTCTCGATCAATAAGGTGAACCAGGCCTCCAGGCCCTTCCTCACATAGCCGCCGCCCTGCCAGAGGAAGACGTTCTTCGCGGTCTGCTGGCTGATCGTCGAGCCGCCGCGGATCACCGAGCCGCCTTGCGCATTGCGGCGCATCGCCGCTTCGATCGCCTGTCGGTCGAAGCCGGAATGCGAGCAGAACTTGCCGTCCTCGCCGGCGATCACGGCCCGGACCATGTCGCGGTCGATCCGCTCGAGGCCGACCCAGCTGGAGGTCACGCCGGTGCCGTTCAGCCGGTCGCCGAGCTGGGTGAAGGTGAAGGGCGGGTTCACGAAGCGGTAGAGCAGCACCCAGAGGATCGAGCCGACCAGGAAGATCAGCACTGCTTTCACCAGCCAGCCGAAGATCCGCCGCGGCCAGGAGCGGCGGCGCGCGGGCGGAGCGGGCGCCGGGAGGGGTTCGACAGGGGCGGGCGCTTCGCTGGCCATGGGCGAAATCTAGCCGGGCCGGACGCGGCCGTCATCAGGGTTCGTGGCGGCGCGCGGCGATGCTAGGATGGCGGCATGAACCCGCTCTTCGCCGCTCTGGGCACGTCGATCTTCGAAACCATGTCGGGCCTCGCCCGCGAAAAGGGCGCGGTCAATCTCGGCCAGGGCTTTCCCGATTTCGGCTGGCCCGACGACGTGGTGGCGAAGGCGGCCGGGGGACTGAGCGGCGCGGCGAGCCAATATCCGCCGATGCGCGGCCTGCCGGAATTGCGCCGGGCGGTCGCCGATCACTATCGCGCCCACCAGGGTGTCGACCTCGATCCCGAGCAGGTGATCGTGACCTCCGGCGCGACCGAGGCGATCGCCGCCAGCCTGATCGCGCTGATCGCGCCGGGCGAC
>DATINU010000090.1:0-8897 GCA_035473955.1 Allosphingosinicella sp. | reverse complement strand
CGGTCATCACCGTTCCCGCGTACTTCAACAACGCGCAGCGCGAGGCGACGAAGGACGCCGGCAAGATCGCCGGCCTCAACGTCCTCCGCATCATCAACGAGCCGACCGCGGCGGCGCTCGCATACGGGCTCGACAAGGAAGGCGCCGACCAGAACGACCTCGTCGATGTCCGCCGCCTTGACGCCCGCATCGGCGAGCGCCTTCTTGCAGGGATCGAGCGTGCGCTTGATGAGATCGCCGACGATCTTTTCGAGATCGGCGCGGCCGATCGTCTCGACGAGATGGAGCGGGGTCGAGGCGCCGCCTTCCATCCGCGCGGTGATGAAGGGAAGGTTCACCTCGGTGGTCTGCGCCGAGCTGAGCTCGATCTTCGCCTTCTCGGCCGCTTCCTTGAGCCGCTGCAGCGCCAGCCGGTCCTGGCGCAGGTCGATATTCTCCTTCGCCTTGAACTTGTCGGCCAGGCTGTCGACCAGCTTGGCGTCGAAATCCTCGCCGCCGAGGAAGGTGTCGCCGTTGGTCGACTTCACTTCGAAGACGCCGTCGCCGATCTCGAGGATCGAGATGTCGAACGTGCCGCCGCCGAGATCGTAGACGGCGATCGTCTTGCCGTCCTGCTTCTCCATGCCATAGGCGAGGGCAGCCGCGGTCGGCTCGTTGATGATGCGCAGCACTTCGAGGCCGGCGATCTGGCCGGCATCCTTGGTCGCCTGGCGCTGGGCGTCGTTGAAATAGGCCGGGACGGTGATCACCGCCTGGGTGACGGTCTCGCCGAGATAGGCCTCGGCGGTTTCCTTCATCTTCTGGAGGATGAAGGCCGAGATCTGCGAGGGGCTGTAATCCTTGTCCCCCGCCTGCACCCAGGCGTCGCCATTGGCGCCCTTGACGATCTTGTAGGGCACCAGCTCGGTGTCCTTCTTGGTGATCGGATCGTCGAAGCGGCGGCCGATCAGCCGCTTCACCGCGAACACCGTATTGTCGGGGTTGGTGACCGCCTGGCGCTTCGCCGGCTGGCCGATCAGGCGCTCGCCGTCCTTGGTGAAGGCGACGACCGACGGCGTCGTGCGCGCGCCTTCCGCATTTTCGATAACCTTGGGCTTCCCGCCCTCCATGACGGCGACCGCGCTGTTGGTGGTGCCGAGATCGATGCCGATCACTCTTGCCATGTTTCTACCTCTTGGCCCCTCAAAACGAGTTTCAAAATAAGTGCTTGCCCGCGCGGCCTTTTTAAAGGGTCCGCACCGGCGCGTCCGGGTCGATATAGGTGCCGATTCCGTTGCGACAAGAAGCGGCGGCCCCTATGGCGCGCGGCATGAAAAAGACCGTCCCTATCCTGGCCGCCCTCCTCGCCCTCGCCGCCTGCAGCAACGAGCCCCCGGCGGCGCCCGCGACGGTGCGCCTCGCCGCCGTCCCGGGCCGCCCCGCCGCGGGCTATTTCAGCCTGCGCGTCGAAGGCGACAAGGGCGCGCTCGTCTCGGTCCGTTCGCCCCAGGCCGGGCGGATCGAAATGCACGAGACGATGAGCCACGGAAATATGTCGTCGATGCGGCCGCTCGCGCGCATTCCGGTGCGCGACGGCGAAACGCTGAGCTTCACGCCCGGCGGGCGCCACCTGATGGTCTTCGATCTCGCCCGGACCGTCGAGGCGGGCGGCGGCATGACCTTGATCTTCACCTTCGAGCGCGGGCCCGAGCAGCGCCTGATCGCCGAGATCGTCCCGACCGGCGGCGACGTCGGCCCCTAGGACTGGCATTTAGTCCGTGCTAGCCTCGCCCGATCCGCGGGGAGGCACGCATGGACGAAAGGCTCGACAGGTTCCGCTCATCGACGCTCGGCTGGGTGCTCGGCACGCTGGCGGGCTGGGGAACGATCCTGCTGGCGCTCGCCGGGATCGCGCTGACGGCGATGAACGTTCAGGCGCTCGGCCTCTATTGGCTCGCGCTGACCGTCGCCGCGCTCGTCATCCTGCTCGTCAAATGGGTGCAGAACCTCGCCGCCAGCTACGAGATTACCGAGGAGCGGCTGATCATCCGCCGCGGCATCGTGATGAAGAGCGTCGACGAGATCGAGCTCTACCGGATCAAGGACGTCCGCATCAATTTCTCGATCATCAACCAGCTCGCCGGGATCGGCACGATCAGCATCGCTTCGTCCGACGAGACCACCCGCGAGGGCGATCTCGTCATCGCCGACATCGGCCGGGCGCAGGACCGGCGCGAGCATCTCCGCCGCCTCGTCGACACCGCGCGGCAGAAGCGGCGGGTGCGCGAGGTCGACATGGTGCATGAGGATTTGCCGTAAGCGGGTTGTGATTACTCCAGGTCATCCTGACGAAAATTGAGCAGGCCGCCATGTCCCCCGGACATGGCTGCGAACGTCCGGGGGACGTTCGCACCTGCTCAATGGACCCGTGCACACGAAAGCGCCGAACTCTCGCCGTCCGTGTTCATGGATCCCGGATCAAGTCCGGGCTGACGATCGGGTGAATCAGCCTGCCGGGTCCAAGTCCGGCGTAGCGTCAAGCTCCTCATAGAGTGCCGTCAGATCGGCGTCCTGCAATAGACCCAACAGCGCGTCGAAGCTGGAAATCACGAAATAGCCCTCCTGGAAGGCGTCCGAGCGGTAGCGGGTGCGCAGCACCTGCCTGAGGTCGAACGCGGCACGGCGAGGCTCCGGGCTTTCCAGCGCGAAGCGGCTTTCGCCGAAGCTGGAGAGGAGCCCCGCCCCGTAGATGCGGGTCTCGCCCGCCTCCCGCGCGAGGCCGAATTCGACACTGTACCAATAGAGCCGCGCCAGCCGGTGCAGCGCGCCGGCCTGCATCGCCGCCAGCCCCTCGGCCCCCATCGCCTGCATGAAATCGGCGACCGCGGGCTGAGCGAGCAAAGGCACATGGCCGAACACATCGTGGAAGACGTCGGGCTGCTCGATATAATCGAGGCTGCCGGCCGAGCGGATGAAATTGCCGGCCGGGAAGCGGCGCTTCGAAAGATGCTCGAAGAAGACATCGTCCGGGACGAGGCCGGGGACGGAAACCACCGTCCAGCCCGTGCGGGCGAACAGGCGCTCGTTCAATTCCTCGAAATCGGGAATGCCGGGCTTCGACAGCCGCAGCACGTCGAGGCCGCGAAAGAAATCGGCGACCGCCCTCCCCTTCAGCGCCTCGGACTGGCGGGCGAAGAGCAGGTCCCAGACGCGGTGATCCTCGGCCTTGAACCGCTCCCAATGCTGGGGGATGGTCCAATCGTCCTTGCGGGTTTCGATGATGCTCTCGGTCAGCATGGGATTCTCCACAAAGAAAAACCCCGCCCGGAGGTCCGGACGGGGTGCGATTCTGAAAACTGGCTGGTTAAGCGCGCGTCAGATCGGTCCCGCCCGGGCGAGCCGATAATAATAAACGGTCGAGGCGATCACGCTGCGCATTGGCGGCGATGTCGCGCCTAAGCCGCGCGCTGTCAAGCGTCGCCCAAGCTGCTATGGGACGAAGCGATGGCGACGAGCGATCCCCTGCGGCCCCGGCGCGACAACCAGCCTCGCACCGATACCGGGGCCGATGAGATCGTCCGGCGGCACCGCCTGACGACGCGGCTCTGGCACTGGACGAACGCGCTGACCGTGTTCGTCATGCTGATGAGCGGGCTGATGATCTTCAACGCCCATCCGCGCCTCTATTGGGGCCAATATGGCGCGAACAACGACCATGCCTGGCTGGAGATCGGCTCCCGCGGCGAGAGCGGGTATCTGCGCATCGGCGCGGTGACGATCCCGACCACCGGCGTGCTCGGCTACCGGGTCGAGGCGAACGGGCAGGCGAATAGGCGCGCCTTTCCGGGCTGGGCGACGATCCCTTCCAATTACAGCCTCTCGGCGGGACGCCGCTGGCACCTCGCTTTCGCCTGGGTGCTGGCGATCGGCATCCTTGCTTATTGGCTCGTCATCCTCGCCAACCGCCACTGGCGCGGCCTCCTGCCCCGCCGGGCCGAGCTGCATCCCCGCCACCTCTGGCACGAGATCAAGGATCATGCCCGCTTACGCTTCCCGACGGGCGCGGCGGCGCTCGACTACAATACGCTGCAGAAGCTCTCTTATGCCGGCGTCATCTTCGTGCTGCTGCCGCTCGTCATCCTGACCGGCCTCACCATGTCGCCGGGAATGAACGCCGCCTGGGGCTGGCTGCCCGATCTGTTCGGCGGCCGGCAATCCGCGCGCTCGATCCATTTCATCTGCGCGATGCTGATCGCGGCGTTCATCCTCGTGCATTTGGTCATGGTCGTGCTGGCCGGGCCGCTGAACGAGATCCGATCGATGATCACCGGCTGGTACCGGCTGCCGCAACCCAAGCCGGTCACGGTACCGCCGCCCGCGCCCGCCCAAGCCGCGGAGGCCCAGCCATGATCCTGTCCCGCCGCACCCTGCTGATCGGCGGCGCGAGCGGCCTGCTGGCCGGCTGCGACAAGCTGAACGACAGCCCGAATTTCCGCGAGACGTTGCGCTCCGCCGAGGGCCTCACCATGCGCGCGCAACGGCTGATCAGCAGCCGCGAGGCGCTGGCGCGCGAGTTCGATCCGGCGGACCGCTCGCCCGTGTTTCGCGCCAACGGCACCCGCAACCCCGATACGCCCGACTATAACCGCCTTGCCGCGGGCCGGTTCGCGGACTGGCGGCTCGCCGTGGACGGGCTGGTCCGCCGTCCGCTCAGCCTCTCGCTCGCGCAGATCATGCGCATGCCGAACCGCGCGCAGATCACGCGTCACGATTGCGTGGAGGGCTGGTCTGCGATCGGCAAATGGACCGGCGTGCCGCTCTCCCTGGTGCTCGATCAGGCGGCGCTGAGGGACGAGGCGCGCTACCTCGTCTTCCATTGCGCCGACCGCTACGGCAGCCGGCCTTATTATGAGAGCATCGACCTGATCGACGCCTTCCACCCGCAGACCATCCTCGCCTGGGCGCTCAACGACCGCCTGCTCCCGATCCCCAACGGCGCCCCGCTGCGCCTCCGGGTCGAGCGACAGCTCGGCTACAAGCACGCCAAATATCTGATGCGGATCGAGGCGCGCTCGACGCTCGCCGGGCTCTATGGCGGCCGCGGCGGCTATTGGGAGGATAGCAACGACTATGAATGGTATGCGGGGATCTGATCAGGGGCCCGCGCGCGGCAGGTGCGCCGCCAGCTGCTCCTCGATCGCGCGAAAGGCGCTGCGGCCGCGCGGCGGATCGTCGCCATTGCCGGTCGCGATATAGGCGACGCCGAAATTGCTCCGGGGATCGATCCAGAGGCCCGAGCGCACGCCATAAGCGTCGCCGGCATGGCCGAGCATGATCCGCCCGCCACCAAAGAGATCGTCGTTGCAGCCCGCCTGCGCCACCGGCAGGCTCTGCACCGCGAGGCCGTAGGCGCAGTAGAAGCCGCCCTCCGTGTCGCCATTCGTGCCGTCGAAGCGCCAGAGCGGGCCGAACATCTCCTGCAGGCTTTCGTCGCGCAGGAAGGCGCGGCCGTCATGATAGCCGGAGTTCATCAGCAGCCGGCCGACCGTGACCAGGTCACGCACCGAGATGCGAAGGCCGCCTTGGGGTGAAAAGAGCGCGCCGTTGCTGCCCAGCTGATAAGTGGCGAGATCGCAGCCGGCGGTCGCGTTCACCGGGCAAGCGGGCCGCTGCCCGCCCAGATCGTCGCGCAGCACCCGCCCGTCCGGCGCGGCCAGCACCACCGCGCGCCCGATCGCCGCGTCGCTGCAGGTGGTCCAGTTGAAGCAGGCGTCGAGCTCCAGCGGATCGAGCACGAGCCGTTCCATCAATTTGTCGAAGCGCTCGCCCGAGACGCGCTCCATCACCGCGGCGATCACCGGGAAATTGAGGTTCGAATAGCGGAAGAAGGCGCCCGGCGGGTGCCCGGCGTCGAACGCGGCCGGATCGGCGAGCGCCTGTTGCAGCGCCGTGCCGAAGGGAATCGCATAATCCACGCCGTCGCGCAGCGAGGAGCGGTGGCTGAGCAGCAGCCGGAGCGTGATCGGGCGGTCCGGGAAGGCGGGGTTGCGCAGGCGGTAGCCAAGATAATCGGACACGTCCCGATCGAGCTGCAGCCGGTTGTCCTCGACCATCCGCATCACCCCGAGCGCGACCACCAGCTTGGTGATCGAAGCGATCCGCACCGGATCGTCGATCGTCAACGCCCGCCCCCGCGCCCGGTCGGCCAGACCCGAGGCACCCGATTCGCGCAGGTGCGAACCATCGAACACGGCCCAGGCGTAAGCGGGGGGCGGTGCGGCGGGTAAAGGTGCGGATGCGGGCGCCACCGCCTCGCGCACCGGCGCAGTCGCACAGGCCGAAAGCAGCAGGGAAAGGCCAAGGAGCATTCTCATGCCCCCATCGTCATTCCGGTGATGGCCGGAATCCAGCTTTTTCTCATGCTTTACGATTTTTCAGAATGTCGGGCCTATCGTTTCCCAATGGTTTCGAAGCCCTCCAAGAAAGAGAATCCAGTTCACTCTGCCCGGCCATGTCTCGAGGACGTGCCGTACCGAATGGTCGTCTTCAAGGCGCTGAATCATCATCAAAAGCCACTCTATTGGGTGGCCGGTTCCAACGCCCCGGCGGCGGGAGCGGAAAAGGCGCTCAGAGAGGCCCACCGCGTCCACGGTGGTGTTTGCTTCTATTGCAAAAAGCCCGTGGCCCCTGGCGACCTCACCATTGACCATGCTGAACCGGCAAAACTGGGTGGCGGGGACGAAATCCAAAACCTTCTGATCGCCTGCAAGCCCTGCAACAGCGACAAAGATCATCAGCCGATCGAAGCCTTCGATCCCGATGCAGGGCGAGAATGGCTGAGCGCACTGCTCCAGCAAATCCAGGACCGACTCAACCGGCTCTAGCCACAACCTCCTCTGCGAGCCTGCGTAGGCAGGCACGAAGCTCCGGCGGGGCGATGACTTCAACCTCGGGACCAATGCCAAGCACGAGCAACGCTGCCTGCTCGATTGTCTCGATCGGAAGGTCGAGCTGCCGCCAGCCCTCGCTGTCAGCTGCTTTGGCGCCGAGCGCCGCTTC
The DNA here is from genome assembly GCA_035473955.1 of Allosphingosinicella sp. Taxonomy (GTDB): domain Bacteria; phylum Pseudomonadota; class Alphaproteobacteria; order Sphingomonadales; family Sphingomonadaceae; genus Allosphingosinicella. The sequence goes on along the minus strand of DATINU010000090.1, from coordinate 1,859 downwards.
GGCGGCGTAGGCGCCTAGCTCGGCAAGTCTTCGTAGGCACTCAGGAGAACCGCGAAGCACAGCAATGCCCGGGCGTAGATCGGCCTCGAAACGCTTCAGTTCCGCAGCCCACCACCTTGGTAAATCAAAGTCCGCCGGGCGTTCGAACCCCTCCTCGCCCACCGCCTGGTCGAGGATGTTGGAAACCTTGAAGATCCGCACCTTCTCCGCCCCGCGCGCGGCCAGGTACCAACTCCCCCCTTTCAGCACGAGGCCGAGTGGCTCGATCCGCCAGTCGCGGATGCCCTTCCAGCTTTCGTAGGTCATCGTCACGACGCGCTGGTCGAGCACGGCGCGGGCGATAGCGGGGAGGTGGCGGACCGGCTCGTCGGCGCGGTACCAGTCGACCGGATCGACGTGGAAGCGCGCCGCCGTCCGCCCGGCCTCGGCGCTGCCCGCGGCCGGAAGCGCGGCGAGCAGCTTGCCCCTCACCCGCGCCGCCGCGCCGCCGAGGCCGAGCGCCGCCGCCGGGCCGGGCAGGCCGATCATCATCAGCGCCTCGGCCTCGCCCGCCGCGAGGCCGGTCAGGCGGGTGCGGTAGCCGTCGAGCAGCTGAAAGCCGCCGCCCGGTCCGCGGTCGCCATAGACCGGGATGCCGGCCGCGGAGAGCGCATCGATATCGCGGTAGATGGTGCGGACCGAGACCTCGAACTCCTCCGCCAGCGCCTCGGCGGTCAGCCGCACGCGCAGCTGCAGCAGGATCAGGATCGAAAGCAGCCGGCTCGCGCGCATGAAAACGCACTAGCACAAAAATCCTGACGCGGAATGTCAGGTATCGCGTGCCATAAGGGTGCGTGGGCTCGCTGGGCAATTGGAGACGTGCCTTGATGAGCAGAAGAAACGTGCTGCAATCGGCGGCGGCGCTGGCGGTCGGCAAGCTTGCCCTGGACGGAGCGGCGGCAAGCGCGGCCGGCACCGCCGCGACGGGCGATTTCGCCTTCCTCGCCGGCGAATGGCGGATCGCCAACCGCATGAAGCAGGGCGAAAGCTGGATCGAATTTCCCGGCGAGGCGACCGTCCACTCCTTGCTCGCCGGCAATGCCTCGATCGAGGAGCTGCGCATCCCGGCGCGCAATTTCAGCGGCATCGGCCTCAGGCTCTACGACGCCGCGGCCGGGGTCTGGAACGATCACTGGATCAACGGCCAAGCGCGGACCGTGGGCGGCGCCATGGCGGGCACGTTCGAGAACGGCATCGGCACCTTCCTCGCCGACGACGAGGAGAATGGCCGGCCGATCAAGGCCCGCGGCGTCTGGGACCGGATCACGGCGACGCGCTGCCGCTGGCACCAGGCCGTCTCGCGCGACGCCGGCGCGACCTGGGAGATGAGCTGGGAGATGCACTGGACCCGCGCCTAGGGGAGTCGGTCCCCGAAGCCTCGCCATCTCCGCGGGGGCCGGTTACGTTCCCCGGACCGGCCACGCGGGGATGGCGCCTTGTTGTGGAGGAGAGGATGACCGGACCCTTGCTCGATCGCCGCACGGCGCTGCTCGGCCTCGCCGCGGGCCTCGCCGCACCGCGCGCGCTTGCCGAGCCGGCCCCGGCGCCAGGCTGGCGGGTGCTGCCGACCGAGGCCTATGCGGGCAAGCAGGACGATATCCACTTCGTCTCGCCCGAGATCGGCTGGTACGGCAACGGCGCCGGCAAGCTCTATCGGACGATCGACGGCGGCGAAAGCTGGACGAAGGTCTGGGAGCGGCCGGGCACGTTCATCCGCGCGCTCGGCTTCGTCGACCGGCGCACCGGCTTCCTCGGCAATATCGGCACCGATTATTTCCCTACCGGCACCGATCCCCGTCCGCTCTACCGCACGCGCGACG
>DATINU010000089.1:0-4321 GCA_035473955.1 Allosphingosinicella sp. | reverse complement strand
CGCACGACGCCGAAGACAACGATCAACAGCCCGCAGAGCACCAGCGATGTCGCGAGCAGGAAGGCGCCGCCGGGCTCGCCCCGCTCGGCGCCGAAGGCCAGCGCCTGGGTCATCGCCAGCGGTCCGGCGATTGCGGCGATGCTGGCGATGCTCGCCATCCCGCCTTGCAGCGCCCCCTGGTGCGAGGCGTCGGTCATCCGCGAAAGCAAGGCGTTCATCGATGGCCAGACCAGCCCCTGCAGCGCGCTGAAGAAGATGATCGCATAGACCTGCCAGCCTTCGCGCGCGAAGACGTAGAGCAGGAAGCTCAGCCCCCCGACGACCATGCCGATCACCACCGTGCGCGCCTCGCCGAAGCGGGCGATGGCGCGGCCGGTGACGAGGCTCTGCGCGAGCGCCATGGCGAAGCCGGCGGCGGCGAGCGACCAGCCGATCATCGCCGCGTCCCAATGCAGCGCGAGCCCGGCCCAGAAGGCCCAGGTGGCGGGATAAACGCAATGGGCCAGCTGCCAGAGCAGCGCCGCGACCAGCAGCGGCGCCGCGCCGCCCGCATGGAAGAGCGGCCGGAAGGCACCGAAGATGTTCGCCTCGCGCCAGCGGAACGGGCGGCGGCGCTCGGGCGGCAGGGTCTCGGGCAGGCGCGCCGCGATCCAGAGCGCGTTCACCGCGGCGAGCGAGGCGGCGATGATGAAGGGCGTGCGCGTGCCGAAATCCGCGGTCAGGCCGCCTATCGCGGGGCCGAGGATGAAGCCGAGCCCGAAGGCGGCGCCCATCAGCCCGAAGGTCGCCCCCCTTTTCTCAGGCTCGGTGATGTCGGCGAGCACGGCGTTGGCGGGCCCGTAGGTGGCGCCGGCAACGCCCGCGATCAAGCGGCCGACGAACAGCCAGGCCAGCGTGGGTGCCGCCGCCATCAACGCGTAGTCGATCGCGAAGGCAATCGTGCAAAACAGGAGGACGGGCCGCCGTCCAAAGCGATCGCCCAGATTGCCGATCACCGGCCCCGCGAAGAATTGCGCGCCCGCATAGGCGACGAGCATGTAGCCGGCGATCCGCGTCGCCTCGGCGAGCGAGACGTCGCCCAGGTGGACGATCAGATCCGGAAGCACCGGCAGCACGATGCCGAAGCCGATCGAATCGATCAGCAGCATCATCAGGACGATGGGGACCGCCGGGTGATGGAAGCGCGGCACGGCTAATCCGGGAGCTTGCCGGTCGCCTTCACCCAGCGATCGACCAGCGGCTGATAGTCCTCGGTGCGATATTCGGGCAGGCCTTCGGTGTCGAGCCAGGCCCGGTGCAAACTCTCGGCGCCGAAATGATGCTTCGGCTTGAAGCGCGCGGGATCGTCGAACGCGGCGACGGTCAGATCCATATTCTCGCTGTCCGGAAAGGCGAAGCCGAGCGAGGTGCCGCAGGCCGCGCAATAGGGCCGCTCGGCGATCGGCGAGCTTCGATACCAGTCCGGTTCGCTTTCCCAGGCGACGTCGGCCTTCTTCATATTCTTGAAGGCGATGGAGATGCTGCCCGTCGCGCGCTGGCACATCCGGCAGTGGCAGAGATAGGCTTCGTCATTCTCGACCTCAGCGGTGAAGCGGACCTTGCCGCAGGCGCAGCCGCCCATCATTGCCTCCGCCACCGCTCAATCTCCCAACTGGATCGCCGCCAGCTTCGCCCGCCAGGCGTCGGGCAGCGGCGCCGGCCGGCGGCTCCCGCGGCCGACATAGACGTGGGTGAAATGCCCCTCCGCCGCCGCGCTCTCCGCGCCCTTGGCGAAGACGCCGAGCCGGTAGGTCACGGAGGAATTGCCGAGCCGCTCGACGCCGAGCCCGATCTCGACCGGCTCGGGATAGGCGAGCGAAGCGGCGTAGCGGCAGCCGGTCTCGACCACGAGGCCGATCGGATCGCCATGTTCGATGTCGAGCAGGCCCTGTTCGATCAGCCAGGCGTTCACCGCGGTGTCGAACCAGGCATAATGCACCGTATTGTTGACGTGCCCATAGGCGTCATTGTCGGCCCAGCGGGTCGCGATCTCGCGCCAGACCGGATAAGCGCCTCGGCCCTTCACAACGCCGCCTCGTAAAGCCGGCGCGCATCCGCCTCGCTGATCGGGCAAGGATTGTTGATCAGCAGGCGCTCCTGCTTCATCGCCTCGGACGCGAGCAGATCGAGATGCTCAGGGCCGATGCCGACGTCGCCGAGCCGCTGCGCCACGCCGCAGGCGCGCGCGAGCCGGGCGAGATGCTGAACGAAGGCCTGCGCCTGACCCTGTTGGCCGATATCCTTGACGGTCGGATCGAGCATCGCCCCAAGCTCGGCATAAAGCGGCCGCGCCGCCTCCATATTGTGGCCGAGCACATGGGTCAGCATCAGCGCGTTGGAAAGGCCGTGCGGCACGTGGAAATGGCCGCCGAGCGGATAGGCCAGCGCATGCACACCAGCGACCGGCGCGTTGTCGAAGGCGACGCCGGCAAGGTGCGCGGCGAGCAGCATCTTGCCGCGCGCCTCGGCATCGTCGGGATGGTCGCAGGCGCGCAACAGATTGTCGGAGATGAGCCGGAGCGCCTTGCGCGCGAACATGTCCGACATCGGATTCTTGAGGCGGGCCGAGGTATAGGCCTCGATCGCATGAACCATCGCGTCGATCCCGGTCGCGGCGGTGACGTGGCGGGGAAGGGTCAGCGTCAGCTCGGCGTCGAGCACCGCCCAGTCTGCATAAAGCGCCGGGCTGTTGACGCCCCGCTTTTCGCTGCCGCCGACCGTGATCACGGTCACCGCGGTGGCCTCAGATCCGGTCCCGGCCGTGGTCGGGACGAGCGCCAGCGGCAGCTTGCGCCCGGTCGCCTTGCCGACGCCCCAGAGCGTGTCGAGATCCTCGCCGGTCGCGATCAGATAGGCGGCGAGCTTGGCGACATCCATCGGGCTGCCGCCGCCGAAGCCGACCACCGAAACCGCCCCCTGCCCGGCCGCGACGGCCGCCAGCAAGGTTTCGCGCGACGGATCCTGTTCGACCGCATCGAACACGATCGGATCCAGCCCCGCTGCCGCGAGCGCCGCCAGCGCGCCCTCGGCCAGACCGAGCGCGCGGACATTCGCGTCGGTAACGAACAGGCACGGCCCGGGCGGCAACAGTTCGGCGAGCCGCCGCTCCGCCGCGCCCCGCCCCGCGATCAGCCTCGGGCCATATTGGAATTCGTAGGGCCGCATGAGCAATGCCTAGCAAGCCTCAGCCGTCATTGCGAGGAGCGTAGCGACGAAGCAATCCAGCGGCCGCACTGGGTTGCTTCGCTACGCTCGCAATGACGAACGGGAAAATTAGAACGAGCGCTGCAACCGGCTGAGCAGGCTGCGGGCCGGGCTGCCGTGCGGCTCCTCGCCGAAGCTCCCTGCGTCGAGCCGGCTGACCCGGCCGTACAATTCCTCGCTCGCCCGCACGAGCTCGGCGGCCGCTTCGGGGAGGCGTGGGAAGAGATCGCCGTCCGTTTCCGGCGCGCCGCCGAGCCGGCGCTCCGATTCGCCGGCCTGCGCGGGGCTCAATTCGCCTGCCGCGACCGCGCGCTGGGTGAGCAGCCAGGCGATGACGTGCATCAGCCGCGTCGTCACCTTCAGCGATTCGCAGGAGAAACCGACTCGATCTTTCGGGTCGAGCGCCAGCCGGTCGTCGCGGCCCTGCGTGTCGAAATAGGAGCGCGCCTCGTCGGCGAGCACCATCGCCTCGACATAGAGCGCGTCGACCAGCTTGGCGGTCAGGTGAGTGCGGCTGTCCTCGATCATGTGCACGTGCCTGACACAGCGCGGCGGCTGCGGAAACGCCTAAAGAAGGTAAAGAAGCGGGACCGGCGAGTCTGTGCCGAAACGCATCACCGGTTCAGGCGATTATGTTCGGAACCGTCATATCCTCGAGGATCTTGATCTCGTCCTTCAGTCTCAGCTTTCGTTTCTTGAGGCGGGCCAGCTGGACATCGTCGCTTGTCGACATGTTGTTGAGGGCATCGATCGCGCTGTCGAGATCCCGATGCTCGGTCCTCAGCGCCGCGAGTCGCGACGCCGGATCGTGAGCGCCCTGAGATTGAGCTTCTGAGTCCTGGCTTGCCATAAGCACCCTCGCTCCTCCTTTCGGATATGTAAGCGCCACCATAAACCTTCGACGGACCGGCGTACATATGTGTTCAAGCGCCGTCTCCGGGGGAGACATTTTAATCCGCGCGTGGTTACATCATGGCCCCACGCGTAAGGAGATTGTGGAATGCACCAGGCGCACGTTTCGGCTCTGGAAGCCAAGCATGCCGGCCTCGAAGCCCGGATCGAAGAGGAGAGTCACCGC
>DATINU010000088.1:0-5086 GCA_035473955.1 Allosphingosinicella sp. | reverse complement strand
CGATTCGCTCGGGACCTTCGCGACGATCGAACCGGGCGCGGTCAACCTGATGACCGCCGGCAAGGGGATTGCCCATTCGGAGCGCTCGCCGGCGAAGCTGCGCCCGGAAGGGCCGGAGCTCAGCGGCATCCAGACCTGGATCGCGCTTCCCACGGCGAAGGAGGAGATCGACCCGGCCTTCGAGCATGTGCCGAAGGCCGATTTGCCGGTGGTCGAGGCCAGCGCCGCCAGCGCGCGGATCGTGATGGGCAGCCTCTGGGGCGCCACGTCACCGGTCACCTGCCACAGCCCGACCGTCTATGCCGACATCCATCTCTCGCCCGGCGGCGCCATGCCCGTCGATCCCGAGGCGGAGGAGCGGGCGCTCTACGTCGCGGAGGGAGAGGCGAGCCTGGACGGCCTGCGGCTCGATCCGGCGACCTTGTACGTGCTTCGCCCCGGCATTGCGGCGACGCTGCGGTCGGAACGCGGCGGCCATGTCATGCTTTGCGGCGGCGCTCCGCTCGACGGCCCTCGCCACGTCTTCTGGAACTTCGTCTCCTCGCGCCGCGAGCGGATCAACCAGGCGAAGGAGGATTGGAAGGCCGGTCGCTTCGCGCTGCCGCCGGACGACCATGACGAATTCATCCCCCTCCCCGAAGTCCCCAAGACGGTGAGCTATCCATGACCTTGACGACCACGCGCATCGCCCTCCCCACGGGCGTCACCCTCAACGTCCAGCTCGGCGGCGCGCGGAGCGGGGAGAAAATCCTGTTCCTGCACGGCTTCCCCGAATCGCACCGGACCTGGCGTGCGGTCCTGCCCGCTCTGGCCGAGGATTTCTTCGTGATCGCGCCCGATCAGCGCGGCTTCGGCGCCTCCGACAAGCCCGAGGGCGTCGAGCAGTACAAGACCGACCGGATCCTCGAGGATCTGATCGCGCTCGCCGATGCGCTGGAGCTGGATCGCTTCACTTTGGTCGGCCACGATTGGGGCGGGGCGGTCGCCTGGCTGGCCGCGCTCCGCCACCCGGGCCGGATCGAGCGCCTCGTCATTGTCAACGCGCCGCACCCGCTCGTTTTCCAGAAGAGCCTGATCGAGGACGAGGCTCAGCGCGCCGCCTCGCAATATATGAACGCCTTTCGCAGTCCCGCCATGGAAGCGGGCATCGCCGCGATGGGCTGGGAGAATTTCTACACCAAGACCTTCGGCGGCCATGCCGACCTCGGCCTCGTGCCCGAGGAGGAAAAGGCCGCCTATCTGGCCGATTGGTCCGCGCCCGGCGCGCTGACCGCGATGCTGAACTGGTACCGGGCGAGCGAGATCGTCGTGCCCCGGATCGGCGAGGCGGTGGGGCTCCCGGCCTGGACGCAGGCGCCCTTCCCGCACCTCGCCATGCCGGTGCTCGTCATCTGGGCGCTGGGTGACAAGGCGCTGCTCCCGGTCCAGCTCAACGGCCTGCACGACGTGATCGACGACCTGCGCCTCGTCACCGTCCCCGACGCCGGCCATTTCGTTCCCTGGGAGCAGCCGGAGACAATCGTGTCGGCGATCAGGGATTTCGTGGCGGACGCAGACTAGGCTAGGGGCGCCCACTATGGCCACCACCCCCAAACGCTCGCTCTCCCGCTCCGCCGCGCGGCTCGCCGCCGTGCAGGCGCTCTATCAGCAGGAGATGGAGGGGACGCCGCTCGCCCCATTGCTGCACGAATTCCATCACCATCGTCTCGGCGCCACCATCGACGGCATCGAATATGCCGATGCCGAGGTCGATTTCTTCGACGACATCGTCGCCGGCGTCGACGCCCGGGGCGAGGAGCTGGACGCGCTGATCGCCGGCAAGCTTGCCGAAGGCTGGTCACTGGCCCGGCTCGATCGGCCGATGAAGGCGATTCTGCGCGCCGGCGCCTACGAGCTGGCGGCCCGCGCCGACGTCCCAGCGGCGAGCGTGATCAGCGAATATATCGATGTCGCCAAGGCCTTTTACGACGCCCGCGAAACCGGCTTCGTCAATGGCCTGCTCGACGCGCTCGCCAGGGAGCTGCGCCGATAGACGAAGCCGCCTTCATCGCCGCGCTGCGCGGCCTTGCCGCCGATCCGGCGGCGCGCGGGCTGATGGACGATGCGGCGGTGCTGGCGGTCGGCGGCGAGACGCTCGTGCTCACCCACGACATGCTCGCCGAGGGCGTCCATTATCTGCCGGACGATCCACCCGGCGAGGTGGCCTGGAAGCTGGTCGCGGTGACCCTCTCGGATCTCGCCGCCAAGGGCGCCCGGCCGCTCGGCGCATTGCTCGGCTTCACGCTCGGCGACGACGAATGGGACCGCCTCTTCGTCGATGGCCTCGGTCAGGCCCTGGCCGCCTTCGGGCTGCCGCTGCTCGGTGGCGACACCATCTCGGGCCCGAACCGGGTGCTCGGCCTCACGGCAATCGGAAAGGCGACCGGCCCCGTGCCGGCGCGAAGTGGAGCGCAAGCGGGCGAGGCGCTTTGGGTCAGCGGCACGATCGGCGACGCCGGGGCCGGGCTCATGGCCTTGCGCTCCGGCGCGGCCTGGCCCGAACTGATCGAGCGTTACCGCCTGCCGCGCCCGCGGCTCGAAGCCGGCGAGCGGCTGGCGGCGCTGGTCAGCGCGATGATGGATGTCTCCGATGGCCTGCTGCTCGACGCCAAGCGGATGGCGGCGGCGAGCGAATGCCTGCTGACGATCGAACTCGACGCCGTTCCCCTGTCCGAGGCCTATCTCGACGCCCAGGGTGAAGCGCGCTTGCAGGCAGCAACGGCCGGAGACGATTACGAACTGCTCTTCGCTGCGTCGGCCGAGGCCGCTCCGGCGATCCTCGGGCTGGCTGAGGAGATCGGCCTCCCCTTCTCCCGGATCGGCCGGTTCGAGACGGGTGCCGGCTTGGCCCTGACCGAGCGCGGCCTGCCCGTGCCGCTCCCCCCCAGCCTCGGTTTCGAGCATGGTTGAAACGCGCGCTCTTCCCCCCTAAAGGGCGCGCCACACCGGCGCGCCCGTTCGCGGCGATTGCGCCCAATTGTCCAATTCAGGGGAAGGACGTTTTCCGATGAATGTCGTCTATATCGCCATCGGCTGCGGCGTGCTCGCCGTGCTTTACGGCCTCGTCACGATCATGCAGGTGATGAAGGCGCCCGCCGGCAATGAGCGGATGCAGGATATCGCCGCCGCTGTGCAGGAGGGCGCCCGCGCCTATCTCGGCCGCCAGTACCGCACCATCGCCATCGTCGGCGTGGTCGTGGCGGCCATCGTCTTCTACTTCCTCGGGGTGATTTCGGCGGCCGGCTTCGTGATCGGCGCGCTGCTTTCGGGCGTGACCGGCTATATCGGCATGAACGTCTCGGTGAAGGCCAATGTCCGCACCGCCGAAGCGGCCCGCACCAGCCTGCAGGGCGGGCTCACCATGGCCTTCCGCGCGGGCGCGATCACCGGCATGCTCGTGGCGGGCCTCGGCCTGCTCGCGATCGCCGGCTTCTTCTGGTACCTGATCGGCCCGGCCGCGCATGAACCCAATGCGCGCGTCGTCGTCGACAGCCTCGTCGCTTTGGCCTTCGGCGCCTCCCTGATTTCGATCTTCGCGCGTCTCGGCGGCGGCATCTTCACCAAGGCCGCCGACGTCGGCGCCGACCTGGTCGGCAAGGTCGAGGCCGGCATCCCGGAGGACGATCCCCGCAACCCGGCGACGATCGCCGATAACGTGGGCGACAATGTCGGCGACTGCGCCGGCATGGCCGCCGATCTGTTCGAAACCTATGTGGTCACGCTCGGCGTGACCATGGTCTCGGTCGCGCTGCTGATCAGCAGCGTCGATCCCGCCGTGCTGCTGAGCCTGATGACGCTCCCGCTCATCGTCGGCGGCGTCTGCATCGTCACTTCGATCATCGGCACCTACATGGTCCGGCTGGGCAAGGGCCAGTCGATCATGGGCGCGCTCTACAAGGGCTTCTGGACCTCCGCCTTGCTTGGCGCGGTCGCGATCTATTTCGCCACCCAATATACGCTCGGCGACATGAACGCGGTGCTCGCCATGATCGACGGCGCCGACGGGTCGACGATCGATATCACGGGCATGAAGCTTTTCTATTGCATGCTGATCGGCCTCGGCCTCACCGGTGCCCTGGTCTGGATCACCGAATATTATACCGGCACCAACTACCGCCCGGTGCGGAGCATCGCCAAGGCGTCGCAAACGGGCCACGGCACCAACGTGATCCAGGGCCTCGCCATCAGCCTCGAATCCACCGCGTTGCCGACGCTGGTCATCGTCGTCGCGGTGATCGGCGCCTATCAGCTCGCCGGCGTGATCGGCGTCGCCTTCGGCGCGACCGCGATGCTGGCGCTGGCCGGCATGGTCGTCGCGCTCGACGCCTATGGCCCGGTCACCGACAATGCCGGCGGCATCGCCGAAATGGCGGGGCTGCCGGACGACGTGCGCACCCGTACCGACGCGCTCGACGCGGTCGGCAACACCACCAAGGCGGTGACCAAGGGCTATGCGATCGGCTCCGCGGCCTTGGCCGCGCTCGTTCTGTTCGGCGCCTACACGACCGATCTTCGGGAATTCTTCCCCGACGTCGCGGTCGATTTCTCGCTGAGCAATCCCTACGTGATCGTCGGCCTGCTGCTCGGCGCGTTGCTGCCCTACACGTTCGGCGCCTTCGGCATGACCGCGGTCGGCCGCGCCGCCGGCGCGGTGGTCGAGGATGTCCGCGCCCAGTTCCGCGACAATCCGGGGATCATGGAAGGCACCAGCCGGCCCAATTACGGCCGCACCGTCGATCTCGTCACCCGCGCCGCGATCCGCGAGATGATCATCCCCAGCCTGCTTCCGGTGCTCGCGCCGATCGCGGTCTATTTCATCATCACCCTGGTCGGCGGCCAGGCCTCGGGATTCGCGGCGCTCGGCGCGCTGCTGCTCGGCGTCATCGTCTCCGGCCTGTTCGTCGCCATCTCGATGACCTCGGGCGGCGGCGCCTGGGACAATGCCAAGAAGTATATCGAGGACGGCAATTACGGCGGCAAGGGCTCCGAAGCCCATAAAGCCGCCGTGACCGGCGACACGGTCGGCGATCCCTATAAGGATACGGCT
>DATINU010000087.1:0-12025 GCA_035473955.1 Allosphingosinicella sp. | reverse complement strand
CACCTGCGGCTTCAGATTTCGCCAGTCGATGCCGGGCGCCGCTGTCACCGACACGAAATCGCGGCCGAAAAAGACGCCGTCCACCTCGCCCGTCGAAAAGATCGCCTCGGCGAGCGGCGAGGCCTCCGCTTCCTCCGGGGTCGCGAAATCGCGGGTGCCGGCGTCCATCACTTTCCGGCCCGGCATGAATTTCAGAGTCGCCGGATTCGGCGTGGTTTCGGTCTGGATCAGCATGTGGCGGATGTGGTCTATAGGCTGGCGCGGATCAAGGGCGGAGGTTGAGGCATTGACGGGCATGGGATTATGGCAGGCATTGTTCGGCTTGCTGGCGGCGCAGAAGCCGGTGCCCGAGGCGCCGCCCGTTATCATGATGCCGCCGGCGCCGCCGCCGGTCCGCGGCGTGCCGCCGGTCTATCTGGCGCCGTCGCCGCCGTCGCCGCCGCTGCCGCCGCAACCGGGCGTGGTCGCCATGCCCGAGGCGATCGGCCGTGAAGCCTGGATCAGGACCGACGATTATCCCGCGGCGGCGCTGCGCAGCGAGGAACAGGGTCTGGTCATGGTCGTGCTCACCGTCGGCCCCAACGGCCGGGTCCGCGATTGCCAGCTCACCTTCTCGTCGGAATCCGCTGCGCTCGACGCCAGGACGTGCCGCCTGTTCCGCAGCCGCGCCCGTTACCGGCCCGCGCGCAATGTTCGGGGCAGGCCGGTCGCCGCACGCTTGCGGGAACGAGTGCGCTGGGTGCTGCCTCCGGAGTCTGTCCGGTTCGAGGCGTCCTACGCGCTCGTCCAGCTGCGTCAGGTGGATGGTCGCGTCGGAACCTGCCGCCGCGCGACGGAAATCCCGGCTTACGGGTCGCTACCCAACGAGATTTGCAGCACGTTCGCACCGGTCGGGTTGCCGGTGCCGGACCAGATCTCGCAAGGTCATACGCGCTTCGCCATCGCTTTGCGGATCGCGCCGGACGGCGCGCCGGCGATCGTGCCGCCACCGCCGCCCGCCGGGCTGCGGCCGATGCTGGAGGCGAATGCGGAGGTCGAACTGGACGAGCGCGGCGCGATCCGCTCCTGTCGCTCGCGCCTGCCGCGCCCGCCTCGGAGCATCCCCGGCCCGCGCTTCGATCTTTGCACCATGCTGCGCCGCCCCGGCGTGCCGCTCTTCCACGCGCCCGGCGAGGAGGGCGCCGTCAGCGGTCGTGTGGAGCTGACGATCTACATGGACGTCACGGCGCGCTGATGCCGCTCAGAAATCCGGCTTGTCGTAGTGGGCGGGGGGCTGGATCACGTCCATTCGCTCGGTGAGCAGGGCGCGGAAGCTGGGGCGCGACTTCATCACCGCATACCAATCGACGGTCTGCTTGTGGCCGCGCCAGTCGATCCCGCCCAGATAATCGGCGACGGAGAGATGCGCGGCGGCGGCGAGATCGGCCAGGGTCAGCACCGGCCCGGCCAGCCAGCGGCGATGGTCCAGCAGGTAATCGAGATAGTCGAGATGGCCGTTGGCGGCGGTCATCGCCTTCCTGAGCTGGCCGGTGTCCGGCGCATCGCGGCTGACCAGGCGCTTGCGCATCCGTTCCTCCATCAGCGGCGCGACGACGTCGCGATAGAGCTTCTCGTCGAACCAGGCGACGAGGCGGCGGATCTCGGCGCGGTTGACCGCAGTGCCGGGAATCATCGGCGTCCGATCGATCGTCTCTTCGAAATATTCGCAGATCGCGCCCGAATCGATCAGCACCGTGCCCTTCTGGCTTTCGACCAGCACCGGCGTCTGCCCGGCCGGATTGAGATCGATGAACTCGTCCTCCTGCAGCCAGGGCGAAACCCGCACCAGCTCGTGCGGAATCGCTTTCTCGTTCAGCGCCAGGCGGACCTTGCGCGAGAAGGGGCAAAGCGGGAATTGATAGAGCTGCCACATGGGCAGCGTCTCTTAACGTTCGCGCGGCCTCAGTCCACCCGCCTTCGCTAAAGCTTTGGCGGGCAAGCCCTAGGGCGCCTCGGCGCAGGAGGGTCAGTAACGGCGCCGATACCGGTAGTCTTGCGCGGCCCGGTCGATCGCCCGCTCCATCTCGTAGAACGAGCGGCGCATCGCCGGCGTGGCGGCGGCGATCGCATCCATCATCCGGCCGAGCTCGGCCGTCGTGCCGTAGATCGAATCGCGCAGGCGCGCGTCGAAATAGGGATCGTCGCGGCGGGCGAGATCGCCGAGCGTGCGGCGGCCGCGCCAATGATGGCGGCGATAGGGATCGGCGGCGTCGAGCACGGGCCCGACATCGACGTCGAGCAAAGCGCCGGCCGCGCCGTCGATCGCCGGGGCCATCTCCTCGATCTCCTCGCCCGGCGGCAGCGCATCCTCGACCTCGGCATAGGGCTCGTCGTCGAAAATCGGGTCGTCCTGGGCGAGGGCGGGATTGGCGGCGAACACCGCTCCGGCGGCGACGGCGATCAGCAGCTTGCGCATGGCGAACATCTCCGAAAGGGCGCGCACCGCCATCAAACGCATGCGGCGGCGACTCGGTTGCGCTTTGGCGAAAAGCCGATGAGCGGAGGCTGAACGGCCTCAGCGCGGGGCGGGGGTGGGCATGTTGCGGGTCAGCGAGCGGAAACGGGCACGGGCGGCGGCGAGCACGTCGGGAATGCGCAGCTCCAGCGTCCGCTCGAGTTCGCGCCGCCGCGTCCGCGTGCGATCGGGATCGCGCAGCATGGCCAGCATGCCGAGCAGCCGGTTGCCCTCGTCGCTGCGCAAATATTGGGCGGCACGCGCCAGCTCGTCGGGCCTCAGGCTCTCGGCGATCAGATAGGCGAAGACCTGCTCCCGCCGGGCGCGCTCGGCCTGACGGAAGGTTGGCGCGAATTGCCGCGCCGCCGAATGGGCCGCGCTCTGGCATTCGGTCTGGCGGCTGTCGCAGATGTCGCCGGGGGCGAGCAGCCGGTTGGCGATGTCCGCCTCGATGTCGCCGGTGTCGATTTCGCCATAGAGCGTGTCGTCGCGGCTCAGCAGCAGCCGGGCGAGATCGAGCGCCGCCGGATCGGGCGCCGCAGTCTGGGCGAAGGCGGCGGCGCAAGGCAATGCGGCGGCGGCGATCAGCACGGCAAGATGTCGAAGCATGAAGGTCCCCCTCAGCGCAGCAGGAGCCAGGTCAAGGCGGCTCCGCCGGCGATGATACGATACCAGGCGAACGGTGCGAAGCCGCGGCGCGAGACGATCCCGATGAACCAGCGGATCACCACCAGGGCGACGACGAAGGAGACGGCGAAGCCGATCGCGATCCCGCTTGCGCCCGCCGTGCCGAGATCGGAGCCGTTCTTGGCGAGCTCGAGCGTGGTCGCGCCGAGCATCGTGGGGATGGCGAGGAAGAAGCTGAATTCGGCCGCGGTCCGCCGCTCGACCCCCAAGGAAAGCCCGCCGAGGATGGTCGCGCCGGAGCGGCTGACGCCGGGGATCATCGAAAGGCACTGGATAAGGCCGATCCCCGCCGCCTTGCCGAGCGAGATGTCGGCGATGCCCTGCTCGGTGCCGTGCGACGCGTTGCGCTCGATCAGCAGGATGGCGATGCCGCCCAGAATCAGCGCCCAAGCGACGATCACCGCATTGCCGAGCATCGCCTCGATCTGGCGGTGAAGCAGCAGGCCGAGCACGGCCGAGGGCAGGAAGCCGGCCGCGATGTTGCGCACGAAGCGCCAGGCTTCGGGCTTGTTGCCAAGCAACCCGACGAGGACCGCCCAGAAGGTGCGCCAGTAGAGCACGATCACCGCCAGGATCGCGCCGAGCTGGATGACGACGTTGAACACCGCCCATTCGGCGGCGTCGTAGCCGAGCAGCTCCGAGGCGAGGATCAGGTGGCCGGTCGAGGAGACCGGGATGAACTCGGTCACGCCTTCGACGATGCCGAGCAGGATGATGGTGATGAGCGTCGCGGGGTCCATGCGTGGGGCGTAGCGGGAGAAGCGCAAGCGGGTCCAGCCCGCGCATGCGCCGTCGCATTATTGACACGATTGTAAGTCTATCACATGCTCGCATCATGACCGCAGCGACCGCCCCGACCCATCTCCATGCGCTGGCCGTCGCGCCGGACGACATCGATTTCATGGGGCACGTCAACAACAGCGTCTATCTCAAATGGGTGCAGGAGGCGGTGATCGCCTATTGGCAGCGCATGGCGCCGGCCGAGGCGGTGACGCAGCATCTGTGGGTCGCGCTCAAGCACGAGATCACCTACCGGCGCCCGGCCTTTCTCGACGACACTTTGGTCGCTTCCGTGGTTGCCGAAGGCGTGCAGGGCGCCCGCGCCTTCTTCTCGACCCTGATCACGCGCGGCGGCGAGGTGCTGGCCGAGGTCAAATCCTCTTGGTGCTGTCTCGACGCGGCGACGCTGAGGCCCGCGCGCCTCGCCCGCGACGTCGTGCGCCGGTTCCTGCCGGAATAAAGCTTTTCGTAAGATTTGCGGCCGAAAATCGCACCAGTCTCGAATGAGACGGTGTGACGATGAAGCGTTTGATTCTCCTTGCGGCCCTGCTCTTGCCGGCGGCGACGTCCCCCGGGCCCGCTTTGCCTCGCGGCGAGCGGTTGGCCGAAAGCCTGCTCGCCATTCACAATCGCGAGCGCGCGCAGGTCGGCGTACCGCCGCTGGTCTGGGACGAGGCGCTGGCGGCCGAGGCGGCCTCTTATGTCCCCGAGCTGATCGATCTCGGCGACCTCGAACATTCGGACGAGGCGATGGAGGGAGAGACGGGCGAGAATCTCGCCATGGGTACGGCCGGCTATTATTCGCCCGAAGCGCTCACCCAGCTCTGGGTCGACGAGAAAAACAGCTTCGAGAACGGCATCTTCCCCAACGTCAGCCGCACCGGCGATTGGGACGAAGTCGGGCACTATACCGCGATGGTCTGGCGCGAGACGACCAGCGTCGGTTGCGCGATCGGTTCGGGCGGCGGCGATCTTTATCTGGTCTGCCGCTACGCGCCGGCCGGCAATGTGTTCAGCGAGCGCGTCTACTAAGCCTCAGGAAACGGACGGCTTCGCAAACCGCCCGTGGCGGCGGTAGAGCGTGAGCCAGTCCTCGGCGACGGCGGCGAGCGGGACGGGGCGGAGGCCGAAGGCGTCGAAGCCAGGCCCCGCCGCGACGCTGTCCTGCTGAAGCATCAGCCATTGGTCCCAGGTCATCGGCGCGCCCGGGAGGAAGCCCATGCGCGCGATCAGCTTGCCGATCGCGTCGGGAATCTCGATCACCGGGCGGTTCCGGCCGGTGGCGCGGGAGAGCCAGCGGTTGAGCTCCGCCATGGTCATCACCTCGGGCCCGCCCAACTCGTAGGTTTTGCCGGCATGCGCTCCGGGCTCCCACGCGGCGAGCGCGATCGCCTTGCCGAGATCGGCGACGTGGAGCGGCTGGAATCGCCACGACCCGCGGATCACCGGCAGCACCGGCAGCAGCTGCGCCATCCGGGCGAACTTGTTGATGAAAGCGTCCTCCATCCCGAACACGATCGAGGGACGCAGGATCGTCGCGGCCGGGAAGGCGGCGCGGACCGCCGCTTCGCCCTCGCCCTTGGAGGCGCCGTAGCGGCTCGGATTGTCGGGATCGGCGCCGATCGAGGAGATGTGGACGAGCGCCGGCACCCCGGCCGCGGCGGCGGCCTCGGCGATATTGCGGGCGCCCTCGACATGGACCTTTTGGAAATTGCCCTTGAGAATCCCGACCAGGTTCACGACCGCATCGGCGCCGTGGCAGGCGGCGGCGACCGCGTCCTTGTCGGCGAGGTCGGCGCGGACGAACTGGATCTGCCCCAGGCCCGCGAGCGGCTTCAGCGAGAAGGCGCGGCGCGGCTCGCGCTCGGCGATGCGGACCCGCGCGCCGGCCTTGAGCAGCGCCTGCGCGGCATAGCGGCCGATGAAGCCGCCGCCGCCGAACAGGGTGATGAGCCGGTCCGTTTTCACCGTCATGGAAATGCGCCTTTTCGAGTGGCGCACCCCATGCCCGCGCGGCCCGTGATTCGCAAGCGCGGCGCAGGTTGACAGGGGAAACCCCGCCCCCTGACTCGCGCCCCCTACCCCGTGCCCAGATGGCGGAATTAGACGCACCAGCTTCAGGTGCTGGCGCTCGCAAGGGCGTGGAGGTTCGAGTCCTCTTCTGGCACCATTTTTCCCCCTTATCGGTCATCGAGCACGACCCACACGGGCGCATGGTCGCTGGCTTTCTCGCGGGCGCGGACGGCGGTGTCGACGCCCGCTGCCTTGAGGCGCTTGGCCGCGACCGGGTTGAGCAGCAGATGATCGATACGGATGCCGGCGTTGCGGGCGAAGGCGCTGCGCCAATAATCCCAGAAGGTGAAGATCGTCTCGTCCGGATGGAGGTGGCGGACGGCGTCGGTCCAGCCTTGTTTCAGCAAGCGGCGATATTGCGCGCGGGGCTCCGGCTGGAAGAGCGCGTCGTCCCGCCAGCGCTCCGGTTTGTACACGTCCGCATCCGTCGGGATGACGTTGTAATCGCCGGCCAGCACCGCCGGAGTGTCCAGCGCTTTGAGTTCCCGGGCGCGCGCGATCAGGCGCTCCATCCAGGCCAGCTTGTAGGCGAATTTGGGGCTCGCCACGGGATTGCCGTTCGGCAGGTAAAGGCAGCCGACAAGCACCCCGTTCACCGCCGCCTCGAGATAGCGGCTGTGCAGATCCTCCGGATCGCCGGGCAAGCCGCGGTTCGTCTCGATCGGCTCGGTGCCCTTGGCGAGAATGGCGACGCCGTTCCAGCGGCTCTGCCCATGCCAGATCGCGCCGTAACCGGCCTTCGCGATGGCCCCTTCGGGAAACCGCTCGTCGGGCGCCTTCAGTTCCTGGAGGCAGGCGATATCGGGCCGCGTTTCGCCGAGCCAGTCGAGCAGGAGAGGCAGGCGGCCGTTGACGCCGTTGACGTTGAACGTCGCGATCTTCACGCGAGGCTGAAGCCTTCAGCCCGGCGCGGGTTCCGTGGCCTGGCTCATTCGCGGCGCCGCGGCGAGCCCAAGCGCCGGATCAGGGCTGGCCGTCGTCGCGCCACCAGGTCTCGATCTCGCCGCTGAGCTTCACCGTCACCGGCGCGCCGTGGCGATCGACTGCCTTGCCCGCGGCCACCCGGATCCAGCCTTCGGACGCGCAATATTCCTCGACGTCCTCGCGCTCGCGGCCCTTGAAGCGGATGCCGACGCCGCGCTGCATCGCATCCATATCGAAATGCGGGCTGCGCGGGTTGTTGGAGAGGCGGTCGGGAGGGCTATCGTCGGCCATTCACGAGTTCCTTCTTTGGGCGATCCAGGCATCGACCAGCGCTTCGAGCACGTCGAGCGGGACCGAGCCGTTCTCCAGCACCACGGCGTGGAAATCGCGGATGTCGAAGCGGTTCCCGAGCGCCCGGCGGGCGCGCTCGCGCAACTCCAGGATCTTGAGCTGGCCGATCATATAGCTGGTCGCCTGGCCCGGATTGTTGAAATAGCGCTCCACCTCCTTGGTCGCGTCGCGCCGCGAAAGGAGGCCGTTGGTCATGAAATAATCGATCGCCTGCTCGCGCGTCCAGCGATGGTGGTGGATGCCGGTATCGACGACCAGGCGGATGGCGCGCCAGAGCTGGGTCGAAAGCATGCCGAACTCGCTCATCGGCTCGCGGTAAAAGCCCATCTCCTTGCCGAGCCCCTCCGCATAAAGCCCCCAGCCCTCGGCATAGGCGCCGTAGCCGCCGAAGCGGCGGAACTTCGGCATGCCCTCAAGCTCCTGCGCCAGTGCGATCTGGAAATGGTGGCCGGGCGCGCCTTCGTGATAGGCGATCGCTTCGACCTGCGGGCGCAGCACCTGGTTCATGTCGGCGAGGTTCACGTAGAAGATGCCGGGCCGCGAGCCGTCCGGCGAGGGCCGATTGTAGAAGGCGACCGAGGCGGTTTCCTGGCGGAAGGCTTCGACCGCGCGGACCTCCAGCGGTGCCCGCGGCAGCCGGCGGAACCAGCGCGGCGCGGCCTGCATCACCTGCGCGATGAAGGTTCGGGCATCGGCCAGATAGGCCTGCCGCCCTTCTTCGGTGTTGGGGTATTTGAACTGCCGGCCCTCGTTGATGTGGGCGAAGAACTGGGTGAGCGTGCCGGTGAAGCCGACCTGCGCCTTGATCCGCTCCATTTCGGCATGGATCCGACGGACCTGATCGAGCCCCGTCCGGTGGATCTGCTCCGCGCTCATGCTGGTCGTGGTCGATTGGCGCAGGCGATGGGCGTAATAATCCGCGCCGTCGGGCAGGCTCCAGGCGCCGTTGTTCGCGGTCGCGCGCGGCTCGATCTCGGCCAGAGTGGCGAGCATGAGCTCATAGCCGCGGCGGAACGGGCCGGTCAGCGCCTCGCGGGCGCTGGTGACCAGCGCCTCCTTCTCGGCCCCGGGGATAGCGAGCCGGCCGACCTTGGCCTTGAAATCGGCGAAGACGGCGCTGTCCGCCCCGTCGCCGAACGGCGCGCCGGCGAGCACGCGCATCGCGTCCTCGCGCACCGGCGCGAAGTTGAAGGCGGGCGGCAGGATGCCGAGTTCGGCCTGGTGGCGGATATTGGCGCCGATCTCGGTCATCACCCGCTCGACCTCGCGCAGCCGCGCCACATAGGCCTCGGCGTCGGCGACGCTGTCGATCCGATGATTGTTGATCAGGAAGACGGGGATCGTCCCCATCGGGCTGCCGTTGGTGGTCGCCGGGAAATTGTACCAGCGCCAGCGGAACGACTCGCGATCGTCCTCCACCTCCTTGACGAAGAGGCGGAAGGAAAGCCGCCCGGCGGGGCTCAGCCGCGCCGGATCGAAGCTGCGCCTGAGCTCGGCGAGCTGGCTTTCCTCGAGGTCGAGCACGCGGCGGCGATGCGCGTCGGTGAAGTTGCTGAGCCGGTCGTATTGCTCGCGGCTGCCGAGGAGAGTGAGCTGCTGCGGATTGAGCCGAGTCTGGGCATCGAAGGCATTGTCGAGGAACTGGAGCAGGCGCTGCTCCTCGCTCTGCGCGGGCGCGGCGGCCGGGGCGGGCTCCGTCTGCTGGGCGAGCGCGACGCCGGCGCTGGCGAGGAAGAGGGCGGTCAGGGGCAGGAAAGGCTTCACGGCGGCGCGTCCTTCGGCGAATGGGAGATGGGCTTCTTAGCGCTTCCGCCGTCCCCGTCCACTGGCTAGCTTGGCGTCATGCGAGGGCTGGATATCGCGGTGGCCGGATGCGGGCCGGCGGGGCTGGCGGCGGCTTTGATGCTGGCCCGCGACGGCCATCGGGTGGGGCTGTTCGAACAGTTCGATGCGCCGAAGCCGCTCGGTTCCGGCCTGATCGTCCAGCCGACCGGGCTCGCGGTGCTGCGGGCGCTGGGATTGGAGCAGGAATTGCTCGCGGCGGGGGCGCGGGTCGACCGGCTGTTCGGCCTCGCCATGCCGAGCGGGCGGACCGTGCTCAGCGTCCGCTACGACTGGCTGAAGGGGCAGCATTTCGGGGTCGGAGCGCATCGCGCCGCCTTGTTCGACATTCTCTATCGCGCGGTCCTGGCGGCGGGCCTGCCGATCGAGACGAAGCGGATCATCGCGGGCAGCGAAGCCGTGTCGGGCGGGCGGCGGCTGCTGTTCGCGAAGGGCCGCTCGGCGCGCTTCGATCTGGTGGTGGATTGCCTCGGCGCCGGCTCGCCCTTGCCGCCCCCCTGCGGCCGGGCGCTCGCTTATGGCGCGCTCTGGGCGAGCCTCGACTGGCCGAACAAGGCGGGCTTCGACGGCGCGGCGCTCGAGCAGCGCTACATCCGCGCCAGCACGATGGCCGGCGTGCTGCCGATCGGGCTGAAGCCCGGGAGCAAGGCGCGGCAGGCCGCCTTCTTCTGGTCGCTGCGCGAGGACCGATACGAGGCTTGGCGGGCCATCGGGCTCGACGCGTGGAAAGACGAGGTGCGCGAGCTCTGGCCGGCGACGGCGCCTTTGCTCGATCAGATCGCCGCGCCGGAGCAGCTGACCTTCGCCCGCTACGCCCACCGCACCTTGAGCTGGCCCGCCGATCGGGCGCTGATCCACATCGGGGACGCCTGGCACTCGACTAGCCCGCAGCTCGGCCAGGGGGCCAATATGGCGCTGCTCGACGCCTGGGCGCTGGCCAGGGCGCTGCGCGAGGCGGAGACGCTGCCCGACGCGCTCGAGCAGGCCGCCCGCCTGCGCCGCCGCCATGTCTACCTGTTCCAGCTTGCCAGCTGGCTGTTCACGCCCGTCTATCAGTCCGACAGTCGCCTCCTCCCCCTCATCCGCGATCGCATCGTCGGGCCGTTGTCGAAGCTCTGGCCGGCGACCGCCATCCAGGCGGCGATGGTGACGGGCCTGCTGGGGAGACCGCTGAAGCGGCTGGGGCTCTGATCGTCGAAGCGGTCGAACGGAAGGGCTGCTGCGCGACCGGAGCGCCCCCGCCGCGACGATCGCAGGACTGCGATCAGTCTTCGCCCCTATTTCTTTGCCGCCGCAAGCTATTCATGAAAAGCGATACGTGATAATTTTCGGCTCTATTGAGCGAGGGGGCCCGGCATGAATCAAGTCGCGTCGGCGAATGACGCCCAGCATACGACGCGCAGGCTGACGATCATCGCGCAGGACCCGGCCTTCCGCAAGAAAAGCGCCGGCTCCGGCGGGATCGTCACTGCGAGCGCGGAGCTTCCGGCCGAGGAGTTGCTGCCCGGTCCCACCGGTTACCGAGTCAAGGTCATCGATTATGACGTTTCGACGGACACGCTTTACGCGCCGGCCGAAGTGGCGCCGCAGGTCGATGCCTATGAACTCGCTTCCGACCATCTCTTGCTGACCGACCCGCGTTTTCACGCGCAGAATGTCTACGCCATTGTGATGCGGACCCTGGCCCGCTTCGAAAAGGCGCTCGGCCGCAGGGTCGATTGGGGGTGCGACGGGCACCAGCTTCACGTCGTTCCGCATGCCTTCGCAGAACCCAATGCCTTTTATTCGCGCGCCGACAGGGCGCTGTTCTTCGGCTATTTTCGGGGCAGCGACGGGGACCTGATCTATACCTGCCTTTCCCACGATGTGATTGCGCACGAGGCGACGCATGCGATCCTGGACGGGCTGCGCGGCCGCTTCTTCGAGCCTTCGAGCCCGGACCAGGCCGCCTTCCACGAGGGCTTCGCCGACATCGTTTCGATGCTGTCCATATTTTCGCTTCCTGCGATCATTTCGGCGATGCTGGACGATGCGATCAAGCTGGACCGGGTGGGCAGCCGGGCGCGCGCCCGTAGCGAGGCGCTCACGACCCTGATCGATGCGAAATATCTCGATGCCAAATGGCTGAAGAAGAGCGCGATCTTCGGCCTGGCCGAGGAGATGGGCCGCGACCTTTCCAGCGTTCGAGGCTCGGCGCTGCGCCGCTCGGTCGAGCTCGATCCCAAAGAGGTGGACGGTCCGGAGTTTCTCGAGGAGCATCGCCGGGGCGAGATCCTCGTCGCCGCCATGCTCAACGCCTTTCTCGACATCTGGCTGAATCGGATCAGCAGGGTCGGCGTCATCACGGACGGCAAAAAGGATCGCAGCGTCGTCGTCGAGGCGGGTGCGCGGGTTGCCGATCACTTGTTGACGATGGCGATCCGGGCGATCGACTATTGCCCGCCCGTCGATCTCAGCTTCTCCGACTATCTCTCCGCCATGCTGACCGTCGACAAGGAGGTGGTGCCCGACGACGATCTCTACGGCTATCGCGCGGCGTTGCTGCGCCAGTTCGGGCGCTACGGCATCAAGCCGTCATTCGGCGCGGCGCGGGATGGAACCTGGCGACGCTGCACCGCCAACCTGACTTACAGCCGGACGCATTTCGCTTCGCTGCTGAGCGACAAGCAGGAGATGTTTCGCTTTCTCTGGGAGAATCGAGAGGCGCTCGAGATCGAGAGGATGGGCTATATCGAGATCGAATCGGTGCGGCCGGCGCTGCGCGTCGCGCCCGACGGTTTCATCCTGCGCGAGACGGTTTCGGAATATGTGCAGATGCTGACCCTGTCGGCCGATGAGCTGCGGGAGATGGGTATCGAGGTGCCGGACTGGATC
>DATINU010000086.1:0-10812 GCA_035473955.1 Allosphingosinicella sp. | reverse complement strand
GTCGCCCGTCTCGCGCGTCGCCATGATCCGCCACCAATCCGCATGGCTGTGCTCGTGCACCAGGGCGCCGAGCCGCTTCAGAGTCTCCACCTTCACCCGCGCCGCATTGTCGGGGACATGGATGACGGTCTCGATGCCGTGCCGCTGCGCGACGGCGGCGATCGCCTGGCCGAAATTGCCGGCGCTCGCCGAGACGATCCGGCGCACCTCGCCCGCCTCCAGCCGCGCCCTCAGCGCGTTGGCCGCGCCGCGGATCTTGTAGGAGCCGTAGGGCTGCAAACATTCGAGCTTCAGCCAGGTCCGCCCGTCGCGCATCGGCGCGAGCGGCGTGCGCAGCGCGATATCGGCGATCCGTCCCCGCGCCTCGGCGATCTCGGCCTCGGTCAGCGGCTCGGCGAGACTCATCGCCGCCGCGCCGTTTCGAGCGGCTCGGAGGTGACCGGATAGCCGATGCCTTCCGGAATGCAGACATGCGGCGCACCGTCCCGCTCCTCGACCCAGGGTACGATCTTGCTCACCGGGTGGCGCTCCGCGTCCGCCCGCGCCTCGGCGAACGAATCGAACCGGGCCAGCCTCTCCAGGTTGCGCCGGGTCGGGAAGATGACATGGGCCCGTCCCGCTTCGACCTCGGCAAGGACCTCCGCTGCACTCGCCCAGAAGGCGCGGACGGCCTCGTGCTCGCTGACGGTCGGTTCGGGCGTCCCCGCCGGCGCCTCGGCGAGGAAGAAGAGCGTGTCGAAGCGCCGCGTTTCTCGGAAATTGGGGCACCAGCGCGCGAACGGGATCAATGCGCTTCCGTCGATGGCGAGGCCGTGCGCGGCGAGCAGGGATGCAAAGGGCTCCTCGTCGCCAAGCCCTTCCCGCAGCGTGTCGACGGCGGCCGCGTCAGGCACAGGCCTCAGCCCCGGGGCAAGGCCCGTCTCCTCGATCGTCTCGCGGATCGCCGCGACCTTGGCCGCCTCGCTGCCGAACAGGCCGGCGGTACGATGGTCGTCGGCGTCGATCCGCCCGCCGGGAAAGACCAGAGCGCCCGCCGCGAAGGCCATCGTCCCGGTCCGCTCGGTGATCAGCAGCTCGGGCGGCCCGTCCGTGCATGCGCGCATCAGCACCAAGGTAGCGGCGGGGATCGGCTCGGGCAGGTCGGTCACAAGCGCCCTGCTAGGCGGGACGGCGGCGCGATGCTAGGCCCGCGGACATGCGGGGGATTCGGCTGATCTTGGCTTTCTGGGCGCTGGCCTTGGCGGGCCTGGCCGTCGCCCAGCCGCCTTATGCGCCGCCGTCGCCCGGCCAGCGCACCATCTATCGCGATTTCACCCTGATCGACGGCACCGGCGCGGCGCCGAGGCCCGGCATGGCGCTGATCGTCAATGGCGAGCGGATCGAGGCATTGCTTCCCGCCGCCGAGCTCACCCCTGAGCAGACCCGCCGCGCCGAGCTGGTCGATCTTGCCGGCCGTTACCTTCTCCCCGGGCTGATCGACAGCCACCAGCACCGCGCCACCCCGCCCGACCGCGCCGAGGCCGAACGGCAGATGCGGCGCGACGTCACCCACGGCATCACCGCCGCGCGGATCATGGCCGACGACATCCGCCTGATCGCCGAGCTGGGCCGGGCGTCCCGCGCCGGCGAGATTGCCGGGCCGGATTTCTATTTCGCCGCCCTCGTTGCCGGGCGGAGCTTCTTCGCCGATCCCCGGATCGGCGCGGTCAGCGCGGGCTATGCGGCGGGCGAGGCACCCTGGGCACAGGCGATCGACGCCGACACGACCCTCCCCCTCGCGATCGCCCGCGCCCGCGGCACCGGCGCCACCGCGATCAAGATCTATGCCGATCTGCCGCCCGCCCTCGTCCGCGCGATCGCGGCGGAGGCGCACCGCCAGGGCCTCATGGTCTGGGCGCATTTCATGGTCTTCCCGACCTTGCCCGCCGAAGTCGTGGCCGCCGATCCCGACAGCGTCTCGCACACCTGCTACGCCGCCTATCAGGTCATGCCGCGTCCGCCACGAACCTATGCCGATCGTTACCCGGTCGATCCCGCCCCCTTCGCCAACGGGGACAATCCGCAAATGGCGGCGCTTTTCCGGTCGATGCAGGCCCGCGGCATCCTGCTCGACGCCACCCTCACCGTCTATGAGGAGATCGAGCGCCGCGCCGCCCGCGGAGGCACCCCCCATTGCACGCTCGCTCTCGCCGCCCGGCTGACCGCCCAGGCGCACCGCGCCGGCGTGCTGATCTCGGCCGGCACCGATGCCGACGCCCCGGCCGATGCGGCCTACCCCGCCCTGTTCGGCGAAATGGAGTTGCTCGTCCGCCGGGCCGGCTTCACGCCCCTGGAGGCGATCCGCGCCGCCACCCAGATCGGCGCGATGACGATCGGCAAGGGGCAGGAGATGGGCGTCATCGCGGATGGCTATCTCGCCAATCTGGTCGTGCTGGAACGCGATCCGGCCGCCGATATCGCGAACCTGCGCTCGGTCCTCTTCACCGTGAAGCGCGGCCACCGCATCAACCGCGCGGAAACGCAGCCATGACCCCGCTCGACCGCCGCCACTTCCTCGCCATGGCCGCCGCCACCGCGCTGCCGTTCCCCGCCACCGCGCAGCCACGCCGCAGCCCGCTGATCGTCAATGCCCTCGGCGGGCTCTACGATCCGAACGCCGCGCCCGGCCCCGCCAATGCCGGGGTCGAGGCGCCGGTGCGCGAAAGCGTGTCGCAGCGCCTCATCGACGACGCCCGCGCCTCGGGCATGAACGCCGTCAATATGACGCTCGGCTATGTCGCCGGCGATCGCGAGCCGTTCGAGCAGACGGTCGAGGAGATCGCGACGTGGGATTGGAAGATCCGCCAGCGCCCTGAAGACCTTATGAAAATCCTGACCGCGACCGATATCCTCCGGGCCCGGCGGGAGAACAAGCTAGGGCTGATCTACGGCTTCCAGAACGGCGCCATGCTGGGCTCGAACGCCCGGCGCGCCGACATCTTCGCCGATCTCGGCGTGCGCATCGTCCAGCTCACCTACAATCCCGCCAACCGGCTCGGCGACGGCTCGATGGCGGCGGAAAATCGCGGCCTGACGCCGTTCGGCCGCAGCGTCGTCGAGCGGCTCAACGCCAACCGCATCATGGTCGATCTCTCGCATAGCGGCGAGCGCACCTGCCTCGATGCCGCCCGCCTCTCCAGCCAGCCCATCTCGATCAACCATACCGGCTGCCGCGCGCTCACCGATATGCCGCGCAACAAATCCGATGCGGAGCTTCGCCTGGTCGCCGAACGGGGCGGCTTCGTCGGCATCTATTTCATGCCGTTCCTGAGCCCCGACAGCGTCGCCACGGCCGACGACGTCGCCGCCCACCTCGAACATGCGCTCAGCGTCTGCGGCGAGGATCATGTCGGCATCGGCACCGACGGCGGCACCACCGCGATCGACGACATGGCCGCCTTCCGCGCCAAAATCCGCGCCGAAATCGCCGAACGCCGCCGGTCCGGGATCGGGGCGCGCGGCGAGAATCCGGATACCCTTCCCTTCGTCGAGGAGCTGTCGGGCCCGGACCAGTTCCGCCGCCTGATCGCTTTGCTCGAGCGCCGCCGCCATCCGGCGCGGCGGATCGAAAAGATCATGGGCGTCAACTTCGTCAACTTCGCGCGGGAGGTCTGGGGCGAATGAGCCTGGAATGGATCCAGTTCATCAATACGACGCTCGTGCCGGTCGGGCTGATGTTGATCATGTTCAGCCTCGGCCTGACTCTCGCGCTGCATGATTTCGGCCTGGTCGCGCGCCGGCCGCTGCTGGTCGGCCTTGGCCTCGGCACGCACCTCTTCATCCTGCCCGTGCTGGGCCTCGCCATCGGCGCGCTCTTCATGCTGCCCCCCGAAATGGCGCTCGGCCTGTTCATCATCTCGCTTTGCCCGGCCGGGACGACCTCGAACGCCTTGACCTTCGTCGGCAAGGGCAATGTCGCGCTCGCGGTGGTGCTGACCGCGCTCACCAGCCTCGTCACCGTCTTCACCATTCCGTTGCTCTTGAGTTGGGCGGTGCCCTGGTTCCTTGAGCGGCAAGGCGTCGCCGTGCCGCAGCTTTCGGTCACCAACGTGATCTTCCAGCTGCTGCGGATCACCGTCGTCCCGATCGTCGTCGGCATGCTGGTGAAGCATTTCCTTCCCGCTTTCGCGGCGAAGCTCGCCCGCTGGCTCAGGCCGACCGCCTTCGTCATCCTGATCGTGGTCATCGCCTGCTCGGTGATCGTCAGCGTCGATCTCGTGCTCGACAATCTGATCCGCGCAACGCCCGCCATCGTCGCGCTGAACCTGACCGCGATGACGGTGGGTTTGGGGATCGGCCGGATCATGGGCGCGAATGCCCGCGATTCGATGACGCTGGCGATCGAAACGGGCGTGCAGAACGTTACGCTGGCCATCTTCCTGACGCTCACCGTGCTCGACAGCCTCCCGCTGGCCGTCACCCAGAACATCTACGGCGTCGTCATGCTGGCCAATGCCAGCCTGCTCATCCTGTGGTGGCGCCCGCGGATCGCCGCCGAAGCGCCATGATCGTCGTCTCCGCCGAGGACGTCGAGCGGCTGCTCCCTTATGCGGAGTGCGTGCCGCTGATGCGAGAGGCGATGATCGCCTTGTCCGAAGGGCGCACCAGGCAGCTGCTCCGTTCGATCCTCGACCTGCCCGAGGGCCGCGCCTTCGGGTCCATGCTCGGCGCGATGCTCGATGACGGCACGTTCGGGGCCAAGCTGGTCAGCGTCTATCCGGACAATTTCGCGAAAGGCGGGCCATCGCATCAAGGCGTCGTCATGCTGTTCGATCCGCAAACCGGAGCGCCGGCGGCGATCCTCGAAGCCGGCACGATCACCGCGATCCGCACCGCCGCCGCTTCGGCCGCCGCCACCGACGCGCTGGCCCGGACCGATGCCACCCGCCTCGCCGTCCTCGGCTATGGCGAACAAGCGCGGCGCCACATCGAGGCGATCCGGGTGGTTCGCCCGAGCGGGCGCCTGACCATCTGGGGCCGCGATCCCGGAAAGGCCGAAGCCTTCGCCGCGCGGATGGGCGGGACCGCCTGCGCAAGCGTCGAGGAAGCGGTCGCGGACGCCGACATGATCTGCACGGTCACCGCCGCTCGCGAGCCGATCCTGAGGGAGGAGTGGGTCCAGGACGGCGCCCATATCAACGCCGTCGGCTCCAGCCGCGCCGGCCCCGCCGAGATCGACAATGAACTGGTCGCCCGGGCCCGCTTCTTCGCCGATCATGCCGAGGGCGTCCGCGCCCAGGGCGCCGAATTCATCCATGCGCGTGCAGCGGGCCTGATCGGCGAGGATCACCTGCTCGGGGAGATCGGCGAAGTCATGGCCGGCACCTTGCCCGGCCGCCTGAGCGAGGCCGACGTGACGGTCTACAAATCGCTCGGCAGCATCGTCCAGGAC
The DNA here is from genome assembly GCA_035473955.1 of Allosphingosinicella sp. Lineage (GTDB taxonomy): Bacteria > Pseudomonadota > Alphaproteobacteria > Sphingomonadales > Sphingomonadaceae > Allosphingosinicella. The sequence goes on along the minus strand of DATINU010000086.1, from coordinate 5,381 downwards.
CTCGCCGCGGCGCGGCATATCGTCGCGAAGCTCAGCGGCTGAACGGCGGGATTGCATCGGGCGGGCGCCGTCGCTATCTGGGGCGCCCCGACGGGTACGGGGCTGTAGCTCAGCTGGGAGAGCGCTGCAATCGCACTGCAGAGGTCAGGGGTTCGATCCCCCTCAGCTCCACCATTCCTCGACACATGATCGTCGCTCCGCCGAGGCCGTGCCACGGGCCGCCTCTTGGCCTGGAACGACGGCTCTAACTCCCTCGTTGGTCTCGCGGTTTTCATGCCGTGAACGGTGAGGAGTATGACATGGCTTATAACGAACGGGACAAGGGCCGCTTTTGGGGCCGCGAGACGCAGTGGCGCGGCGATCAGGGCTTCGGTGCCGGCTGGGGCAATCAGACCGCCCGCCCGCCCGCGCCGGACGATCTCTATTATCAGGGCGGTGGCTTCGAAGAAGGCGCCCTGCGCTACGGCGGCCCCGGCTTCGGCGGCGGCGGCTTCCGCAGCGCCGCGCGGGAATTCGAAATCACCCGCCACGATCCGCGCTACATCGCTTGGCGGGACCGCGAGGTCGCCGCGCTCGACCGCGACTATGACGATTATGTCCGCGAGAATCAGACCCAGTTCGACCGCGAATTCGGCGGTTGGCGCGCCCGGCGCGGCGAGCAGCGGGCGGCGATCGGCACCGTCAAGGCGCATATGGAGGTGGTCGGCGCCGATGGCGGCCATGTCGGCACGGTCGATTGCACGAAGGACGACCGCATCATCCTGACCAAGGGCGATCGGGACGCCGGCGGCATTCACCACGCCATTCCCTGCGGCTGGATCGAGAGCGTCGGCGACAAGGTCGTGCTCAACCTCGACGCCGCCGAGGCGCAGCGCCGCTGGCAGGACGAACATCGCAGCCGCGCCTTGTTCGAGCGCGACCGCCGCCACGTGTCCGGCCCGCATGTGCTGAACCGTAGCTTCGCCGGCACTTATCGCGACGAAGAGTGACGCGGCGCCGCGTCAGCGGGTAGACAAACTCAGGTTAAACCCCCGCTTCGGCGGGGGTTTTTCGTTTCACCGCCGATTGCTTGAGATTTCCGTCTGAAAATGCTTCATTCCGCCCCTCTTCTGAAGGGGAAAGCAGATGGACGACGCCACGCCTCCGAGTCCGGCACCTGCCGGCTCATCGCCGCAAAAGGGCCTGATCGAACGAGTGATGGGCATTTTGCTCAAGCCGAAAAGCGAATGGGGCGTGATCGAGAGCGAAGCCTCGACAGTCCAAAGCATCTACGTGCCCTATGTGGTGCTGCTCGCCGCGATCGGCCCGATCGCCTCGATTATCGGCCAGCAGGTGATCGGCATAAACTATGGCGGCTTCCGCATAACCATGCCGGTCGGCTACACGGTGACGTTCGCGGTCTTGACCTTCGGCCTGCAGCTCGCGGGCGTCTATGTCTGCGCATTGATCATCGATGCCTTGGCGCCCACCTTCAAGGGCACCAAGAATTTCCTGAACGCCTTCAAGGTGGCGGCCTATTCCTTCACCGCCGCCTGGCTTGCCGGAATCTTCAACATCGTCCCGCAACTGGCGTTCCTGGGCTTGGTCGGCCTGTACAGCTTCTATCTGCTGTATCTCGGTCTGCCGCGGCTGATGAAGACCCCTGAGGACCAATCGATCGGCTATGTCGGCGTAACGGTGTTCGCGATGATCGTGGTCTGGGGCGTCATCATGGTTCTGGTCTCGCAGCTGGCCTGGGCCTTCTTCACGCCGACCATGACGCTGGCACCGGGCTCGGTCACCTTCAGCTGAACAGCCTCTCCTGGACGGCGCCGGCAACGGCGCCGTCCAGCACGGCCGCCTTCGCCCAGGCGACATCGTCCGCCAGATAGCGGTCCTTTTCGTGGTGCGGTACCGCCGCACGGACCGTCGCGCGCGCCGCTTCGAGCGCTGGCGAACTCTTCAGGGGTGCATGAAAATCCGCGCCCTGCGCTGCGGCCAGCAATTCGATCCCGACCGCGCCCGCCGCATTGTGCGCGATCCGCCGCGCCTTCAGCGCGCCGTGGGTCGCCATCGAGACGTGATCCTCCTGTCCGGCCGAGGTCGGGATCGTGTCGACACTTGCGGGGTGGGCCAGGCTCTTGTTCTCGGACACCAGGGCCGCGGCGGTCACCTGCAGGATCATGAAGCCCGAATTGACCCCGCTATCCTCGATCAGGAAGGCGGGCAGCCCGCTCATCTTCGGATCGACCAGCACGGCGAGCCGCCGCTCCGAGAGCGAGCCGATCTCGCAGAGCGCGATGGCGAGGACGTCCGCGGCGAAGGCCACGGGCTGGGCATGGAAATTGCCGCCCGACAGCGCCTCGTCGCCGAACAGCAAAGGATTGTCGCTGACCGCATTGGCCTCGATCTCGAGCGTCCGCGCGATACCCCGGATCAGGTCCAGCACCGCGCCCATCACCTGCGGCTGGCAACGGAAGCTGTAGGGGTCCTGCACCCGGTCGCAATCGTCGTGGCTGTGCCGGATCGCGCTGTCCGCCAGCAGCTCGCGCAGCATCGCGGCGACGTCGATCTGCCCCGGCTGCCCGCGCGCCGCGTGGATGCGCGGGTCGAATGGAACATCGGTGCCCTTCAACGCGTCGGTCGACAGCGCTCCCGCGACCAGGGCGGAGCCGAAGACCCGCTCGGCGGTGAAGAGCACGTCGAGCGCGATCGCGGTGGAGACCTGGGTGCCGTTGATCAGCGCCAGCCCCTCCTTGGGGCCGAGCGCCAAAGGTTCGAAGCCGAGCCGCGCCAGCGCTTCGGCGGCGGCCAGATCCTCGCCCTTCAGCACGATCCGCCCCTCGCCCAGCAAGGCCGCGCTCATATGGGCGAGCGGGGCCAGGTCGCCCGAGGCGCCGACCGAGCCCTGGCCGGGGATGACCGGCAGCGCGTCCGCCTCGACCAGCGCCAGGATGCGCTCGATCACCTCCCGGCGAATGCCGCTATGCCCGCGCGCCAGCCCGATCGCCTTCAGCACCATCAGCAGCCGGGTAATCTTCCGGTCCAGCGCCTCGCCAAGCCCGCACGAATGGGAGAGGATCAGATTGGTCTGCAGCTCAGCCAGCCGCGCGTCCGGGATCCGGGTCTGGGCGAGAATGCCGAAGCCCGTGTTGACGCCGTAGACGGTGCGCCCGCTCGCCAGGATGCGCTTGATGCTCTCCGCCGACGCCTCGACCGCGGCCCAGGCCTCGTCCGCCAGCACCACGGGTGCACCGTTCCAGATCGCGCGCAATTCGGCGAGCGTGACCGCGCCGGGCCTGAGCGTGGTCATTGCCCCACCATCGGCAGATCGAGGCCCTGCTCGCGCGCGCAAGCTATCGCGATTTCGTAGCCCGCATCGGCATGGCGCATCACCCCAGTGCCCGGATCGTTCCAGAGCACGCGTTCCAGCCGCCGCGCCGCGTCCGGCGTGCCGTCGGCGACGATCACCATTCCCGAATGCTGCGAATAGCCCATGCCGACGCCGCCGCCATGGTGGAGCGACACCCAGGTCGCGCCCGAGGCGGTGTTGAGCAATGCATTGAGCAACGGCCAGTCCGAGACCGCGTCGGAGCCGTCCCGCATCGCCTCGGTCTCGCGATTGGGGCTGGCGACGGAGCCGGAATCGAGATGGTCCCGCCCGATCACCACCGGCGCCTTCAATTCGCCCGCGGCCACCATCTCGTTGAACGCCAGGCCGAGCCGGTGGCGCTGCCCGAGCCCGACCCAGCAGATCCGCGCCGGCAGCCCCTGAAAGGCGATCCGCTCGCGGGCCATATCCAGCCAGCGGTGCAGGTGCGGGTCGTCGTGGATCAGTTCCTTCACCTTGGCATCGGTCTTGTAGATATCCTCGGGATCGCCCGAAAGCGCGCACCAGCGGAACGGCCCGATCCCGCGGCAGAAGAGCGGGCGGACATAGGCCGGCACGAAGCCCGGAAACGCGAAGGCGTTCTCGACGCCCTCATCCTTCGCGACCTGGCGGATGTTGTTGCCATAGTCGAAGGTCGGTACGCCCATCTTCTGGTAATCGAGCATCGCCTGGACGTGCACGGCCATCGAAGCGCGCGCCGCCTTCTCCACCGCCTTGGGATCGCGCTCGCGCCCCTCGATCCATTGCTCGACGGTCCAGCCGATCGGCAGATAGCCGTTCACCGGATCGTGCGCGGAGGTCTGGTCGGTCAGCGCGTCGGGCTTGATCCCGCGCCTCACCATTTCGGGCAGGATTTCGGCCGCGTTGCCGAGCAGGCCGACCGAAATCGGCACCGGACTCTCGCGCAGCATCTCGAGCGCCTCGTCGATGCTCGTCGCGCGCTTGTCGAGATAGCGCGTCTCGAGCCGTTTCTCGATGCGGCTCTGCTGGCATTCGATGGCGATGCAATGCGCCCCCGCCATCACCGCCGCCAGCGGCTGCGCCCCGCCCATCCCGCCGAGCCCCGCAGTGAGGATCCAGCGGCCCCTGAGGTCCCCGTCATAATGTTGGCGGCCCATTTCGGCGAAGGTCTCGTAAGTGCCCTGCACGATCCCCTGCGTGCCGATGTAGATCCAGGAGCCGGCCGTCATCTGGCCGTACATCATCAGGCCCTTGCGATCGAGCTCGTTGAAATGGTCCCAGGTCGCCCAATGCGGCACCAGGTTCGAATTGGCGATCAGCACGCGCGGCGCGTCTTCATGGGTGCGGAACACGCCGACCGGCTTGCCCGACTGGACGAGCAGCGTCTCATCGCCCTCCAGCCGCCGCAGCACTTCGACGATCCGGTCGAAGCTTTCCCAGTCCCGCGCCGCCCGGCCGATCCCGCCATAGACCACCAGCTCCTCCGGCGCCTCGGCGACCTGCGGATCGAGATTGTTCATCAGCATCCGCAGCGCCGCTTCGGTGCTCCAGCTCTTGGCGCTGATCTCCGGTCCCGTCGGCGCCACGATATGGCGGCTATTGTCGCGTCGTGAATGCATTCAGGCGTCCTCGCCGGCCACGATCCTGCGCTCGGGGCCGCTCAATCCGATCCAGTAGCAAAGCTCGGCCGGCCGGCCGATCCGCCAGATGCAGAGATCGGCGGCCTTGCCGGCGCTAATCGTGCCGGCCTCGTCCTGCAAGCCCAGCGCCCGCGCGCCCTCGCGCGTCATCCCGGCCAGCGCTTCCTCGGGCGTCAGGCCGAAGAATGTGCAGGCCATGCCCATCATCAGCGTCGGCGAGAGCACCGGCGAGGTGCCCGGATTGCAGTCCGTCGCGACCGCCATCGGCACCCCGTAGCGGCGCAACAGGTCGACCGGCGGCTTTTGGGTTTCTTTCAGCGCATAGAAGGCGCCGGGTAACAGCACCGCCACCATCCCAGCGCGCGCCATCGCCGCCACGCCCGCCTCGTCGACATGCTCGAGATGATCGG
>DATINU010000085.1:0-6079 GCA_035473955.1 Allosphingosinicella sp. | reverse complement strand
GTTCGCTCGAGCACTGGTTTGCCCCGGCGGCGCGCAAGCTCGGTTGGCGAACGGAGTTTTCATTCGAGCGTTATGCGCGTTGGGCGCAACAATCCGCCGGCATGCGTCGCCCGGTTGTTGCGGTCCTGAACCTCGATCCGGTCGGCGCCGACATCGACCGGCGCGTTGCTGTCGTGGCCCCGAATGCCGGACTGGCCCATGGCGGGCGCGACGGCAGCGAGGCACAGCAGGGAAGCGATCGGCAGCAAACGGTTCATGGGCGCTATCTGATGCCCCCTTGATCGATATGCAAGCGGGCACGGCCCTGGAGGACAACCGTGCGGTCGGGCAAGTTCACGTGGAGCTGGTCCGCCGAGAAGCGCCCGAGCGGCATCTGCCCCTCGACCGGGCCGCGGCTCGCCAGGGTGCGATTGCGCATGTTCACGGTCACGTCGCGCGTGCCCATCCGATAACCGTCGGCGGCGGTGAACAGGATCGGCCCGGCCACGTCGACATGGTCGTTCTGCATATTGTAGCGGGCGCGGTCGGCGCGAAAGCCCGCGGGGCCGTTTTCCAGCTGAATCAGCGCCGACAGACCGCTGATCTCCACGATCTGGGTCTGCGAATTCGCCTGCAGCGCCGATTGGGCGGAGAGCACGAACGGGCGGCCCGCATCGTCCTGGCCGCGATATTGGGCGGCCGAGACCTTGAGCCGCTCCTCGGCGGTGCCGACCTTGTTCTTGTCCAGCAGGAAGCTGACCTCCTGCTTCTCCTCGAGCGGCGAGAAGAAAAGGAAGGCGAGCACCACGCCGATCAGTGCGGGCAGAGCGAGCTTGAGCAGGCGGATGAGCTTGTCGTGGCTGCCGCCCGGTGCCGCCCAGCCGCGCTTCTCGCGGCGTTCGCGGTCGGCCTGTTCAGACATGGCGGTGCTCAGACATGGGCGAAAATGTCCTGCTCTGGCCAGCCGGCGAGATCGAGGGTCGCGCGGTGAGGCAGGAAATCGAAGCAGGCCTGGGCAAGCCCGGTGCGGCCTTCGCGGGCGAGACGCACGTCGAGCAGCTCCTTCAGCCGATGCAGATAACGCACGTCGGACGCGGCATAATCCTTCTGCGCGTCGGAAAGCTCGGGCGCCCCCCAGTCGGAGCTTTGCTGCTGCTTGGAGATTTCGGCGCCGAGCAGGTCACGGACCAAGTCTTTGAGCCCGTGCCGGTCGGTGTAGGTCCGGATCAGGCGCGAGGCCGTCTTGGTGCAATAGACCGGCGCCGCCATCACCCCCAGATAGGCCTGGATCGAGGCGAGATCGAAGCGGGCGAAATGATAGAGCTTCAGCCGCGCCGGATCGGCGAGCACGGCCTTGAGGTTCGGCGCGGCATAGGCCGAGCCCTGGACGAAGCGGACCAGATGCTCGTCGCCCCCCCCGTCCGAAATCTGCACGACGCAGAGCCGGTCGCGGCCGAGCTGCAACCCCATCGTTTCGGTGTCGACGGCGACGGGACCATCGCCCAGCACGCCGGCGGGGAGGTCTTCCTCGTGAAAATAGACGCTCATAAGGATCGCATAGGCCCTGCGGGCTTAACGCTCAATAACGCTCAAAGCGCGCTGTCGGACGCGTCGCGGCCTGCCTCCCGCTTGGTCCGCGCCCGCCGCGCGAACATGTTGAGCCCCTCGACCAAAGCGGAAAAGGCCATTGCGGTGTAGATATAACCCTTGGGCACATGCACGCCGAAGCCATCGGCGATCAGCACCGCGCCGATCATCAGCAGGAAGCCGAGCGCCAGCATCACCACGGTCGGATTCTTCTCGATGAAATTGGCGAGCGGATCGGCGGCGAGCAGCATCACGGCGACCGCGAACAGCACCGCGACGATCATGATCGGCAGATGATCGGTGAGGCCGACCGCGGTCAGGATCGAATCGATCGAGAAGACGATGTCGAGCAGCAGGATCTGGATGATCGCGGCGCCGAAGGCGAGCGTCGGCTTCGAAGTGTCGAAGACGTCGTCGTTCGGCGAGGGATCCACATTGTGATGGATCTCCTTGGTCGCCTTCCAGACCAGGAAGAGGCCGCCCGCGATCAGGATCAGATCGCGCCAGGAGAAGCTGGTTTCGAAGCCGGGATGGCCGGTATGGGGATCGATCGCGCCCTGCAGGCCGAAGTCGTAGACCGGCGCGGTCAGCCCGACCAGCCAGGCGATACCCGAAAGCAGCACGAGCCGCATGATGAGGGCGAGGCTGATCCCGATCCGCCGCGCTTTCTGCCGCTGGGTCAAAGGCAGCTTGTTCGAGAGGATCGAGATGAAGATCAGATTGTCGATGCCCAGCACCACCTCGAGCACGATCAGGGTCGCGAGCGCGGCCCAGGCCTCGGGCTGGGCGAAGATGGCCAGTGCGTCGATCATGGAAGTCCTCGTAAGCTCGTTTCGCCCGGCCATGCATGAAGCGGCGCGGCGGAGCAATCCGCAGCGGCCCCTGGAATTTTGTCCACAGGGAAAAGCACTCGCGGGGCAGGATTTTTTCGGTTATGTGAGTCGCCGGTGCGCCGACTTCCGGCGCCAAGGCCGCTGCGCGCTCTGCCCGGCGCGGTGGTTTTGACAGGGGACGGGCGCACGAAAGTACTAGATTCAGATGGGTTTTGACAAAGGGCGCCGCGGAGAGCGCGGCGGTCGCGGAAGAGACAAGCGCGACGGTTTCGGGGAAGACACTGGCGGCTTCGGCGGTGGCGGATTCGGAGAGAGGAGCGGCGGCGACCGCTTCGGCGGCGGCGGCGGCGGTGGTGACCGGTTCGGCGGCGGTGGCGGCGGTGGCGGTGGCTATCGCGGCGGTGGCGGCGGCGGGTTTCGCGGCGGCGGTGGCGGCGGCGGCGGCGGCATGCCCCCCCAGGTCGTCGGCGAGGCCAAAGGCATCGTAAAATTCTTCAACGGGCAGAAGGGTTTCGGCTTCATCGTCCGCGACGATGGCGGCGAGGACGTGTTCGTGCATATCAGCGCGGTCGAGCAGGCGGGGTTGACCGGCCTCGCGGATGGCCAGCCGCTCGAGTTCACCTTGGTGGACCGGGGCGGCCGGGTGTCGGCGACCGATCTCAAGATCGACGGCGACCCGCTGCCGGTCGAGGCGAGCGCGCCGCGCGAGCGCGGGCCGCAGCGCGAGCTGACCGGTGAGAAAGCCTCGGGCACGGTCAAGTTCTTCAACGCGACGAAGGGCTTCGGCTTCATCACCCGCGACGACGGCCAGCCCGATGCGTTCGTGCACATTTCGGCGGTGGAGCGGGCCGGCATGATCTCCCTCAATGAGGGCGACCGGATCGAGTTCGAGCTGGAAGTCGACCGGCGCGGCAAGACCGCGGCGGTCAATCTGGTTCCGATCCAGTAGATTTGGCCGATCCAGTAACCATCTGCGATTTCGATTGAGCGCGGTTGCCCCAGGGCGGCCGCGCTTTTTCATGCTTACTTTCGCGTCAACCATTTCCGGCGACCCTGCGTCCACCTTTGCCGTTTACCAAGAGCGGCATGGAAAGCGTGCTGCTCGCGGCCAGCCTGATAATGGCGACCGCACCGACCTCCGCACCGGCCGACGCGCCGGTCACCGCCGCGGCGCTGGACCAGCGCTGCTTCCGGCTGATGGCCGAGCTGGCCGAGGACCGGGATCCCAGGATCCAGGGCCTCGGCCGGGTGGCCGCGCAATACTTCCTGGGGCGCATCGACGCCGCGGCGCCCGGCTTCGATCTCGACGCGGCGCTGGCCGCCGAAGTGCCGGCCGGAGCCGAGCGTGACGCCCTGATCGGCCAGTGCGGCGACGCCATGCAGGCCGGCGGCCGCGACTTCCGCACCATCGGCCGCGCGCTTGCGGCTCCGGCGCAGCGGCCCGTCGCCTGATCTGCCAATCCAACTCCGCTCGGGCTGAGCCTGTCGAAGCCCTTTTCCTGTCTCCGGAGTTTCGAGCGAGACGACCGATCGAAGACCAGTCGCCGCGGATCAGCGCGAGCTTCTTTGCCCTGCCCCAGCCCTTGATCTGGCGCTCGGCCTGAAGCGCCTCGTATCGGCTCGGAAACGCCTCGGACCAGACCAAAGTCACTGGAAGCCGGGTGGACGGATAGCCGGCGATTGGCCCCGATTGGTACGCCCCGATCCGCGCGTCGAGGTCGTCGGTTTGGCCGACGTAGAAGCTGCGATCGGCGCAATGGAGCAGGTAAGTCCAGAAGCCCATGAGCCGCGAAAAGAACCGAAAGGGAGGGCTTCGACAAGCTCAGCCCGAACGGTTGTTGGGACTGGCGAACCATCACGTCGCCATCCTTCGCAGCGTCGCCACCGTGTCGGCCTCTTTCGCCGGCTTGTCGGTGCGGATGCGCGAGATGCGGGGAAAGCGCATGGCGAGGCCCGATTTGTGGCGCTTCGAGAGGTGGATCGAATCGAAGGCGACTTCGAGGACGAGCGTCTTTTCGACCTCGCGGACCGGGCCGAAGCGGGCGATCGTGTGGTTGCGGACGAAACGGTCGAGCCACTTCAGCTCCTCGTCGGTGAAGCCGAAATAGGCCTTGCCGACGGGGAGCAGCTCGCCCTTGCCGTCTTCCTGCGTCCAGCAGCCGAACGTGTAGTCGGAATAGTAGGACGAGCGCTTGCCGCTGCCCCGGGCGGCGTACATCAGCACGCAATCGGCGACGAGCGGATCGCGCTTCCACTTGTACCAGAGGCCGGTCTTGCGGCCGGGGACGTAGGGGCTGTCGCGGCGCTTCAGCATCACCCCTTCGATCGAGGCGTCGCGGGCGCCGGCGCGGATCGTCTCTAGCGCTCCGAAGTCCGCCGCATCGATCAGGGCGGAGAGATCGAAGCGGGCCGGATCGAGCCGCTGCACGACGCGCTCGAGCCGTTCGCGGCGCTCGACGAGGGGCAGCGGACGCAGATCCTCGGGGCCGTCGAAGAGGATGTCGTAGAGGCGGACGAAGGCGGGATAATCGCCCAGCATCTTCGCGGAGACGCTCTTGCGGCCGAGCCGCTGCTGGAGCGCGTTGAAGCTCGCCGCGCCCCCGCCCGATTCCCCGCCGCCCTGGGCATCGCCGCGGACCAGCAACTCGCCGTCGAGCGCGCCCTCGCACACAAAGGCTTCGGCGACGTCGGGGAAGGAGCCGGTGATGTCGTCGCCGGCGCGGCTGTAGAGCCGGGTCTCGCCGCCGGCATGGACGAGCTGGACCCGGATCCCGTCCCATTTCCATTCGGCCAGATAGTCGTCGAGCGAGACCCTGGTCTCGTCGAGCGGATGGGCGAGCATGAAGGGGCGGAAGACCGGGATGTCCTCGGCGGTGGGCTGGGCGGCGCGGCCTTCCGCCCAGTCGAAGATCGCGGCGTAGGGCGGGCCGATGCCGTGCCAGACCTCTTCCACGGCATCCACGTCGAGGCCGAACGCCCCGGCCAACGCGACCTTGGCCAGGCGCGCCGAGATGCCGATCCTGAGGGCCCCCGTGGCGAGCTTCAACAGGGCGAAGCGACCGCTCGTGTCGAGATGGTCGAGCATCGACGCGAGCGCGCCGGGCGCCTCGGCCCGGCCGAGGGTCGCCAGCCGCTCCACGACCGCCGCGAGGCGCAGCGTGCCGTCGTCGAGATCGCCCGGCTGCCCGTCCGGCACCGGCCAGAGGAGCGACACCGTCTCGGCCATATCGCCGACATAGTCGCGGCTCATCGCCAGCAGCACGGGATCGACCCGTTCCTCGACGATCGCCCGGATCGCGGCGGGCTTGACCCCGGGCAGGTCCAGCTCGCCGGTCAGCGCCGCCAGCGCATAGCCGCGGTCGGGATCGGGGGTGCGCCTCAGATAGTCGCCGATCAGCTTCAGCTTGGCGGTGCGCGAGCGGGTGTAGACGAGAGCGTCGAGGAGCTGCGAGAAATCGCGCATGGCGGGGGCTTTTCTTTCGCCGATTTCCGGGTCAGGCAAGGGGTATGCGCTGGAGACGCATAGCCGGCCGCTTCGTTGCGGCGCTCGCCCTCATGGCAGTGGCGCTGACCGGCTGGTGCTACTGGACCGCGGTCGCGGACCCGGTGGTGCGCGAGGCGGCGGTCGAGCTGCCGGGCTGGCCCGAGGGCGCGCCGCCGATCCGGGCGGTGCTGATCTC
>DATINU010000084.1:0-3334 GCA_035473955.1 Allosphingosinicella sp. | reverse complement strand
GTCGCCCGTCTCGCGCGTCGCCATGATCCGCCACCAATCCGCATGGCTGTGCTCGTGCACCAGGGCGCCGAGCCGCTTCAGAGTCTCCACCTTCACCCGCGCCGCATTGTCGGGGACATGGATGACGGTCTCGATGCCGTGGAATTCGCGCGGATCCTGGATGGCTGGTGACCCCAACGGGACTCGAACCCGTGTTTTCGCCGTGAAAGGGCGAGGTCCTAGACCGCTAGACGATGGGGCCCCGCGGCGAGGCGCGGACTTAGGGGCTGGTCCGATGCCGGTCAAGCATCCGCCCAAGCGGCGTCCTCCAGCAGCAGCTCGGCGGTGACGTTGCCGTTATATTCGTCTTTCTTCATCCGGCCGGCGAGCCAGAGCTTGCGATGCGGCGGGGCGGAGAGGAGCGCCTCGCCGAGCGGCCCATCGGCCATGCGGAAGGCGATCGCCTTGAAGTGGCGGCCGTCGTCACCGGCGGCGATCAGGCGCAGATGGTTGGTGCCGACCACGTCCGCCTTGACCAGGCTGACCGGGCCGGCGGCGACGCGGGGCGCGGGCCAGCCGGCGCCATAGGGGCCGCCCGCTTCGAGCGCTTCGCACATCGGCGGGGCGACGCCGCCGGGGGCGAGCAGGGCGTCGAGCAGCAAGGCGCGGTCGTCGCGGCTGCGGGCGACGTCGGCGGCGAGGCGGGTGTCGAGGAAGTCGGCGAGTTCATCCAGCCTGTCGCCCGCGACGGTGAGGCCGGCGGCCATGGCGTGGCCGCCGCCGGCAATGAGCAGGCCGCTGTCCTTCGCCGCCAGCACGGCGGCGCCGAGATCGACGCCCGAGATGGAGCGGCCCGAGCCCTTGCCGATGCCGTCCTCGCCCAATGCGACGACGATGGCGGGGCGGTGGAGCTTTTCCTTCAGGCGCCCGGCGACGATGCCGATCACGCCGGGATGCCAGCCGGCGCCGGAGACGATGGCGACGGCACGGTTGTCCTGCGCGCCGGAGAGCGCTTCGGCGGCCTCGGTGACGGCCGCTTCGATCGTGCGCCGTTCCTCGTTGAGCCGGTCGAGCTCGGCGGCGATCGCTTCGGCTTCTTCGGGATCCTCGGTGGTGAGCAGGCGGACGCCGAGGTCCGACTTGCCGACCCGGCCGCCGGCGTTGATGCGCGGGCCGAGCGCGAAACCGAGATCGCGGCATTCGGGGGCGCGGTGAAGGCGCGATGCGTCGGCGAGCTTGGCGAGGCCGAGATTGCGGCGGCCGGCCATGACCTTCAGCCCTTGCGTCACGAAGGCGCGGTTGAGGCCGCGCAATTGGGCGACGTCCGCCACGGTGCCGAGCGCCACGAGATCGAGCAATTCGATCAGCTTCGGTTCTTCGCGGCCCTTGAAGAAACCACGCCCGCGCAACGTCCGGAGCAAGGCCGCGCCGAGCAGAAAGGCCATGCCGACCGCGGCGAGGTGGCCCTGGGCGGCGCCTTCGGCGCTTTCGTCGAGCCGGTTCGGATTGACGATGGCGAAGCCTTCGGGGAGCTGCGTCGCGCATTTGTGGTGATCGACGACGATCACGTCGACGCCGGCCGCCCTGGCCATGGCCAGCGCCTCGAAGGCCTGGGCGCCGCAATCGACGGTGACGATCAGGGTGGCGCCGCGCTCGGCAAGCGTCACCAGGGCTTCGCCCGAGGGGCCGTAGCCTTCCATCAGGCGGTCGGGGATATAAGGCTCGGCCTCGAGCCCGAGGTCGCGGAGCAGGCGGATCAGCAGGGCGGCCGAGGTGGCGCCGTCGACGTCATAGTCGCCGAAGATGGCGACCTTCTCGCCCGCCTGGACGGCGTCGGCGACGCGTTCGGCGGCCTTGTCCATGTCGCGGAAGACGGACGGGTCCGGCATGAAGCCGCGCAGCGTCGGCGCGCGGTGCCGTTCGAGATCCTCGCGGGGCACGCCGCGGGCGAGGAGCAGCTGATCGACCAGATCGTCGGGGCGGAAGCCGGCGTCGCGATCGTCCGCCGACGCCCCCCGCCAGCGCCAGGGCTGGCCGAGGATGGAGCGGGTCACGCCGCAGACGTGCCCCGCATCGTTCACCCGCAGCCGCCCGGCGCGTGGTCGTAGCGGTGCTCGCCCTTCACCCAGCGGACCGTGCCGGTCGAGGCGCGCATGACGACGCTTTCGGTGGTGACGCAGTTTTTGCGGCGCTTGACGCCTTCGAGGAGCGTGCCCGAGGTGACGCCGGTGGCGGCGAAGATGCAATCGCCCTTGGCGAGCTCCTCAAGCCGGTAGATGCGGTTCAGATCCTCGACGCCCCATTTGGCGGCGCGGGCGCGCTCGGCGTCGTTGCGGAAGAGCAATTTACCCTGGAACTGGCCGCCGACGCAGCGGAGCGCCGCCGCGGCGAGCACGCCTTCCGGCGCGCCGCCCGAGCCCATGTAAAGGTCGATCGTGGTGTCGGGATCGGTGACCGCGATCACGCCGGCGACGTCGCCGTCCGGGATCAGCTGGATGCCGCAGCCGAGGCCGCGCAGCTCGGCGATCAGACCGGCGTGGCGGGGCCGGTCGAGCACGCAGACGATGATCTCGTCGGGCTGGACGCCCTTGGCGGCGGCGACCGCGCGGACGTTTTCGCTCGGACTCTTCGTCAGGTCGATGACGCCGTCCGGATAGCCGGGCCCGACCGCGAGCTTTTCCATATAGACGTCGGGGGCGTTCAGGAGGTTGCCCTGCTCGGCGATGGCGAGCACGGCCATGGCGTTGGCGCCGGCCTTGGCGGTGATCGTCGTGCCCTCGAGCGGATCGAGCGCGATGTCGATGCGCGGGCCGGAACCCTGCGCCGTGCCCACCTTCTCGCCGATATAGAGCATCGGCGCCTCGTCGCGCTCGCCCTCGCCGATCACCACGGTGCCGTCGATCGGCAGGGTGTTGAGCGCAGCGCGCATCGCCTCGACCGCTTCATGGTCCGCCGCCTTCTCGTCGCCGCGGCCGATCAGCTTCGACGCGGCCACCGCCGCGGCCTCGGTGACCCGCACCATTTCGAGCACCAGCACGCGATCGAGCACCGAGCTTGCCTTGACCATAATTTCGCCATCCTTGCTGTAGAACCTGCGGAGATTCCGGGGGCGGAGTAGGCGAGGCTCATGACAAAGTCGAGCATGCCCCGGCGGGGGATTCCGTCCCTGATCCTGATCATCGCGCCCGGCGCGCTCGCCGCGCAATCGCCGACGCCGGAGGAGGCGATCGAGGCGCAGCGGGCGGAGATCGCCGAGGTGGTCCGCCAGGTCTGCCCGCCCGGCGCGGACCCCGGCGATCCCAACAATGTCGTCGTCTGCGGCCGCCGCCCGGCCGCCGGCAGCCCGGGCGACCAG
>DATINU010000083.1:0-5642 GCA_035473955.1 Allosphingosinicella sp. | reverse complement strand
AACATCGCGCTCGAGCTCGTGAGGGTCACCGAGGCCGGCGCCATGGGCGCCGCGCGCTGGATCGGACATCGACTGGACGGTGCGCCCGGGCACGTTGCGCACGGTGACGCCGCGCCCGCCGAACAGGTTCGCCGAGCCCGGCAGGATCTGCAGCGTGGTGATCCCGCCATTGGCGAGCGCGCGCGAAAAGCCCGGGTCCTGCGGCCAGACGCTGTGCTCGGCCCAGACTTCGGGCCGCACCGGCGAGGTGATCTCGTTGCCGTCGCTATTGCCGTCGACATTGGGGCTCGGATAGTCGCCGAGGTGGGAGTGGACGTCGATCACGCCCGGCGTCACCCAGCGGCCGCGTCCGTCGATCCGGGTCGCGCCCTCGGGGATCGGCGTGTCCGCTCCGCCCACCGCCTGGATGCGGCCGTTGACGAGCACGACCGTCCCGTTCTCGATCCGCCCGCCCTCGCCGTCGAAGATGGTGGCGCCGGTGATCGCGGTCGGTACGCCCGGATAGGCCCGGTAGGTCGACGGATAGGGATCCTCGGCATCGGCCACGCTCGCGCGCGCCGGCGCGGCGGCCGGTTCGGGTGCGCTCGCGGTCTCGCCGCTCCGCGCGGCGCAGCTCGCCAGCGCCCCGGCGGCGGTCAGCGCGAGCAGCAGCCCGCGCAGTCTATTTGACGCCATGCATCCACCTTTTCAGCAGCGGGGAGATGAGCAGCAGGAGCAGCCCGATCCCGACCGAGACGAGGCCGATCTTCCAGAATACGCCCGCATAGGTTTCGAGGCTGACCTGGAGGTTGGTCACCTGGCCGCCCACCGTCTCGACGCTGGCCACCTGCGCGACCGCGCCCGCGACATATTGCGCGACCGAGATCGACAGGAACCAGACGCCCATCATCAGCCCGACGATGCGGGCGATCGACAGCTTGGTGATCATCGAAAGGCCCACCGGCGAAATGCAAAGCTCGGCGACCGAATGGATCAGATAGAGCCCGGCCAGCCAGGCGAGCCCGACCTGGAAATTGCCGTCGGCGAAGCCCGCGCCCCAGACCAGGAACATGAAGCCGGCGCCGACGCCCATCAAGGCGATCGCGAACTTCACCGGAATCGTCGGCTCCAGTCCCCGCGCGGACAGCATGTTCCAGATCAGGCTGAAGATCGGCGCCAGGATGACGATGAACAGCGCGTTGAAGATCTGCGTCTGCCCGGCGGGCATCACGTAAACGGGCGCGCTGCCGAAGCCGTTCAGCCGCGCGATGTGCATGCCGACCATGACGACGCTGAAGATCCCGACCCAGACAAGCGCCATGGTGCGGCGGACCTTCTCATCTTCGCCCCAGGCGAAGAACCACCAGGCCAGCCAGGCGACGCCGCCGGAAAGGGCCCCGAAGAACAGATAATAAGTGATCGGGGTCGAGCGGAACGCCGCGAACAAAGGCGCGGTCCAGCCGATTTCGAGCACCGTGTTGCGCTGGGCGAACAGGGTGAGGGACGAGCCCGCCTGCTCGAACAGGGTCCAGAACACCACGTTGAAGACGATCAGCACCATCGCCGCGACCATCATCTGGAATTCGGCGCCCACGCCCTTGATGTAGGACCAGATCAGGATGGCCGGCACCGAGAGCAGGAAGGTCGTGAACAGGATCTTGCCCATGATCGGCAGCGACATGATGTAGCCCCAGACCCCGGAGCCGGCCTCGGGCGGCACGTAGTTCATCAGGTTCCAGAACAGGAAGACGACGACCGGGATCGCGACGAGCGCGCCGCCGTAGATGAGCAGGTCGCGATTGGCCGGCGCGTCGGCGGGCCGCTCGCCATAGCCGTCGAGCCTGCCGCCATCGAACTGGAAGAGCATCCACGAGCAGGCCATGCCGACCGCGGCGAGGCCGAAGCCGGCCCACCAGCCGACCGATGCCGCGAGCAGCGGACAGAAGAATTGGGAGATCAGCGAGCCGAGGTTGATGCCCATGTAGAAGATGGTGAAGCCGGCGTCCCTTCGCCGGTCGCCGTCTTCGTAGAGCGAACCCACGATCGTCGAGATGTTGGGCTTGAAGAAGCCGTTGCCGATCGTGACCAGCGAGAGGCCGAACAGCAGGACGAACACGAACATCGGCGAGCGATCGGCGTCGGAGACGAGCTTGCCGGGGGCGAGGCGCTGGGCCTCCGAGCCGTTGGCCGCGAGCAGCGAAACCGACTTGTCGTCATTGCCGCGAATCTGCAGCCGCTGATCGCCGATGGTGATGAACTGCTGCTTCGCCTCGCCCGAGCCCTGGACGCTGACGTCGTAGCGTTGCCCCTCGATGGTGGCGAAGGGCCGCGCCGCCTCGCCGCCGAAGCATAAGGTCAGATAGCCGAGCGACATCAGGATCGCGCCGAACTTCACCGATCGTTTCGAGCCGAGATACTGGTCGGCGATCAGGCCGCCGATGAGCGGCGTGAGGTAGACCAAAGCGGTGAACCCGCCATAGATGCCGGCCGCGGTCGTATCCCGGAACAGGAAATGCTCGACGAGATAGAGCGTCAGGATCGCCCGCATCCCGTAATAGCCGAACCGCTCCCACATTTCGGTGGTGAACAGCCGCTTCAGCTGCCGCGGGTGGCCGAACCAGGTGCCGCTCGCCGCCGGATTGACGTGGCTGATATCGGGTTCGCGCGGGCTGTCCGCGGTGGGGGTGTCGACCATGCATTCGCTCCCTGATTCCGTCGCCATTGTGCCCGGCGTTGTCGGCACCCTAACGCCCGAAATTCACTTGTGAAGCGGGATTGTGAGTGCGCGCGGCGCCTGTTAGCGCCTTCGTCGATGTTGAATGACCGTTCGTCGATCCAGTCGCTGCTGGAAACCCGCCGCTCCGGCCGTCCGCGCGATCTGGTCGCGCCCGGCCCCTCGCCCGCCGAGCTGGAGCAGATCCTCGCCGCCGCCATGCGCACGCCCGATCACGGCAAGCTCCACCCGTGGCGCTTCGTCCATGTGAAGAGCGAGCAGCGCGCCGCCCTCGCCGCCCTGCTCGATCGCGCCTACCGCACCGGCAACCCCGCCCCCGGCCGCCTCGAGCTGGAAGCCAATGAACGCTTCGCCCATCAGGCGCCGGAGCTGATCGTCGCCCTCTCCAGCCCCACGCCCGGCCACAAGATTCCGCTTTGGGAACAGGAGCTCTCCTGCGGCGCCGCCTGCATGAACCTCCTCCTCGCTGCCCACGCCTTGGGCTACGCCGCCGGCTGGGTCACCGGCTGGGCCGCCTATTCGCCGACGGTCCTCGAAGCCTTCGGCGCTTCCCCCGAGCGGATCGCGGGCTTCATCTTCCTCGGCACGCCGGGGATCGAGCTGGAAGAGCGGCTGCGGCCGGAACCCGAAGAGGTCGTATCCCAATGGACGAGTTGATCCTCACCACCTTCAAATGGGTCCCGGAGCCGCCGCGCGGCTTTGTCCGCGATCTGCGCGTGCGCTGGGCGCTGGAGGAAGCGGGCCTGCCCTACCGCGTCGAAGGCATCCCGTTCGGCGATCACAAGGAGGGTGAGCTCATCCACCAGCCCTTCGGCCAGGTGCCGTGGCTGACCGACGGCGATCTCGAGATTTTCGAAAGCGGCGCGATCCTGCTTCACCTTGGCGAGAAGAGCGAGACGCTGCTGCCCGCCGATCCGCGCGCCCGCGGGGAGGCGATCGAATGGCTGTTCGCGGCGCTCAATTCGGTCGAGATGGCGAGCCTGCCCTGGTCGCTGCTGATCTTCTCCCGCGACACCGAATCGCCGGCCTACCAGCTGTTCGACGATTTCCTGAAGGTGCACCGCCTCAAGCATCTCGAGCCCGTGCTGGCGAAACGCGAATGGCTGGCCGGCCCCTTCACCATCGCCGACATCATGCTGGCCGACGTCCTCCGCCTCGTCCACCGCTTCGACGGCCTGGCCGACTATCCCGCCTGCCGCGCCTATCTCGAGCGCGCCATCGCCCGCCCGGCCTTCAAGAAAGCCTACGAAGACCAGCTGGCCCATTTCGCGGCGGCGGATTGATCAGAGGCTGAAACCGCGGAGGCCCGCTCGCCAGCCGACCAGGCCCTTACCGCGCGGTTGGCATGGCCTGCACGGCGATGCCGTCCAGGCGCCAGCCATCGCTCCAGGTGAACAGCAGATCGAAAGCGATCGCCTGCGGCCGCAACGGAAAGCTGCCGCGCATTCTGAGCGTGGTCGGCGAGACCATGCGCGGCGAAATCTCCCACACGGGCGTGACGATCAGGGCGTCGGAAAGATCGACCTGTTGCTCGCGCAAGCCGGTGAAGATGCCGGCCAGATTGGCCGGATTGTTGTTCGCCTGGAATGCGGGCGTCCCCAGATCCCGAAGCACCGAATAATTGCCGGTACGATTGGCCTGGTCGACCGCCGCCATGATCCCCCACAGCATCTTCAATGCGGTTCGCTGGTCCGGAACCGGCAGGTTGGGGGCCGCCGCTGCCGGGGCGCGTTGCCCGGCCGGCGCCTGGGCAGACCTCTGCCCGAACGCCGGCTGGGCAAGCGCCATCGCGATCAGGAGCGCGAGTGCAGGACGGCCCAGGAGGCCGTCCTGCATTTTGCGCCCGGTTACGGGCTTCACCATGCGTGCTGAAATCCGGCGCGGGCGCCGAATTCACCGCTGTTGAAGCCGATGCCCAGGCCCGCGGAAAAGGCGGAGTTGTTGCCGACCCGCGCGGAGAAGGACGCCGTCGCCGCCGAACGGTGGTTGTAATAACCGACCCCGCCCGCGACCGCGAACGTCGTGCCCGGCGGAAGCATCGGCGTTTCCATGGCCAGCGCCATGGCGACGCCTTCATTGGCCTGCCGGATGTCCCGACGATTCACATCGGCCAGATCGAACAGGGCATTGATCTGGCCGCCTTGCGTAGCCTGGGCCGCCTGCAGGGCCGCGATATTTGCCGGGGAGGTCGTATCGCGCCCCAGCGTGCCGTTCGCATCGACCGTCACGAAGCCGAGGGCCCCGGTCTGGGCGGCGGTGCTGGCGGCGATATCGCCGACGCGGACCGAGGTGCCGGTCGCACCCAGCGTCACCTGGTTGGCCGCGGTGGTGGTGGCGCCGCTGCCGACCGCGGTCGAACCCGCGAAAGCGGCCACCGCGCCGCGGCCGAGGGCCGTGGCGTTGGCGGCCGTCGCCCGCGCATTGTCGCCGAGCGCGGTCGCCTCGGTCGCGGTGGCCTGGGCCTGACGTCCGATCGCCGTCGAGCGGGTGCCGGACGCCGTGGCCTGCCAGCCGAACGTCTGCGCCCCGATGCCCGACGCAATGGCCTGGCCGCCGACCGCGGTCGAATGGAAGCCGGTCGACTGGGACAGGGCACCGACGGCCACCGCTTCCTCATCGGTGGCCGAGGCCCGGTTGCCGAGCGCGGTCGAGCGGACGCCGAGCGCGGTCGCGACGGTTCCGACGGCGGTGGTGTTGGCCGCCTGGGCGAGCGAGTCCGCGCCGACGGCGACGGCTTCGGCGCCAAGCCCGCGGGAGAGCGCTCCGATCGCCGTGCTGGCGGCGCCGGCGGCGCTGGAGCGGTTGCCGAAGGCGCTGGAGAGCGCGCCGCCGGCAGTGGCGACCGTGCCGACCGCCGTGGATTGCGCGCCCGAGGCCTCGGTGTCGCCGCCGACGGCGACCGATTCGACGCCGGTCGCGCTGGACAGCG
>DATINU010000082.1:0-3424 GCA_035473955.1 Allosphingosinicella sp. | reverse complement strand
CAGACGCTGCCCGAGATCATCCCGTCCCCGGCCGGGGCGGCGGACTCGGCCGGTACGGCCTCGTCCCACTGGACGAGCCGGCGTTCGCGCCGCCATTGATCGATCAGCAGCCGGTTCGCGGTGGTGAAGAGAAACGCCTTCACCGGCCCGGGCTCGTCCACCGCATGCGCATGATTCAGCCATTTCACGAACGTCTCCTGGGTCAGGTCCTCGGCAAGGGTCGGCGTCGCGCCCAGCCGCACCAGATAGGCCCACACGGGCCGGCGCTGGGCCGCATAGGTCGCGGCGAAGGCGGCGAACCTCGCCTGCGTCACGCGGCAAGCAGCCCCCAGCGGCGGGCGAGGCGGGTGCAGATTGCGGCGGCGATGCCGAGGCCGATGCCGAGCGCCAGGAACATGACCGCCCACCAGCGCGCCTCCTGCACCTCGCGGACATAGTTTATGTCGGGGGTCGGCAGCGGCGCGAAGCTGTTGATCAGGAACGCCGCGCCGACCGCGCAGAGCGCGACCGCGGTGGCGACCAGCGAGAGCAGCCGCCGCGCCACGGCCGTGGGGCCGTCGGTGACCTGGAACAGCCGCTCCGCGTCGGGCGATGAGGCGAAAGCGACGAATTCCTGCGTGTCGCCGAACCGCTCCGCGATCCGGCCGAGCAGGCGCTCGCGTTCGATCAGGCTCGCCCGCATCAGCTTTTCGCGGCGAAGCGCGATGATGCAGACCGCGATGGTGGCCGCGATCACGACCGCCGCCATGCCAATGAGAATGAAGGTTTCGTCGAGCATGTTGCCTCCTGCAATGAAGCCTAAGACGTGCGGGACCCGCCCGGGTTAACAGGTGAGGCTCAGAAAAAACAAACCCGGAACAAATACCATTTTCCTACACCCCCTCGGCCAAGGCATAAGCTGGCCGGTTGACCCCGACTCGGAGGAGAGGATGGAGCAAGAGGCGAAGCAGCGCATCGGCCACGCCATGGCCAGTGCGAACATTGGGAACATTCGCCGGAGCGAGGCGCGTAGCGGAAGCAGCGCGCCGGTCGCGAAGCGACGCGAACGGCCGGCCGACGGGGCGGCAACGCTGAGCCCGATCGACGGCACGGGTCAGTGGTCCCGTGACGCTTGTTCCGCGCTGTCGAGAGGCGCCCTCAGAGGGGACGCACCGCCAACTTCCTCAACTTCCGCGCTACGACACGCCCATGATCACCTTCGCCACGCCGTGCCACCAGGCCGTGTCCCACAGCCCGTTGACCAGCGCCGCCGCGGGCAGGAACAAGGCGAGCCAGATCCAGTACGCCTTGTGCAGATAGCCGTTGCGGATCACGTCCCAGAGCAGCATCGGGCTGACCGCGGCGAGCGTCCACAGGTCGGTCGCGAGCGGGCTCGCCGGCAGGGTGGTCGGCAGCCAGGGGATGCGGTCGATCCCCGCCGGAATGGCGACGGCGACCGCCAGGATCATCATCCGCTTGTGCAGGCCGGGCTGGGCGTGCCGCGCGCTAAGGCCGATCCACAGCAGCAGCGGAAAGAGGATGCCGATGCGCAGCTGGAAGAGCAGGATGTTCTCGATCTGCGGCACGACCGGCGCCATCTGGGCGCGCACCTGGGGCGGGCCGGCCGTGGCGGCGGCCCAGATGCCCTGGTAATTGCCGTAGGCGAGCAGGAAGCCGACGATGACGATCGCCGGCGCGAGCAGCATCGAGGCGAGGCCGAGCCGCTTGTGCAACGCGCTCCGGCCCGCCGCGACCAGCCAGGTCTGGGCGAGCAGCAGCAGCAGGAAGCTGCCCATCAGGATGGCGTGCAGGTGCATGACCAGCGGGAAGGGCGGCCGCGCCCCGGCCCGCACCGCCGCGGCCTTTTCGATCGAACTGGGCACGAAGCCCGCCAGCACGATGACGATGAAGGTCGCCGCCGTGAAGACGTAGATCCAGCGGTCGATATGGTGGGCGCGCGGCGTGCCGGACAGATGATCCGGGCGCGGCTCGGGCGCAAGCGTGGTTTCGGCTATCGTCGCCATTGCGTTTCTCCCCCTCGCGGAACGGCGTCGGCGGATATTAGCAATGACCGCGATCGATGCAAATGGCCGCGTTCAGAGGCCCGCCATCTTGCTGACCAGCTTCCACTCCGCCGCCGTCACCGGGCCGACCGAAAGCCGCGACAGCTTCACCAGCGCCATTTCGGCGAGCTTCGGCTCGGCCTTGATTTCGGCCAGCGTCACCGGCCGCTTCACCGGCCCGACCGGCTTCATCTCGACCGAGACCCATTTGCCGTCCTCGCCCTCTGGCTGGCCCTCGCGGCTGACGCGCATGATCCCGACCACCGCCTTCTGGTCGTTGCTGTGGTAGAAGAAGGCCTCGTCCCCCAACTTCATCGCCGCGAGATTCTGCCGCGCGGTGTAGTTGCGCACGCCGTCCCATTCGGTCTTGCCGTCGCGGACGAGATCGTCCCAGCTGAACACCTCGGCTTCCGATTTCATCAGCCAATAGGCCATGCGCGCACCCTTCACCTGCGGTCTTTGCAAGCGCGGGACGCTAGGCCTAAACCGGCCCCCATGAAAGTCTCCGCCGCGCTCCTTTCCGCCACTCTCGTCCTTGCCGCCTGCGGCCAGCCCGTGCCGGGCGGCAACGGCAATGACGGCTCGACCACGCCCGCTTACGTGCCCGCGGAGAACGAGGCGACCACGCTCAACCAAGCGATGGTGCCCGTCCCGGTCGGCGAGCAGGGGCCGAGCTTCGCCGCCTGCGGCGGCCGTGGCGCCACCCGCGACGCCGCCGGGGCCGAGCCGGTGCCGGTGCGCGCGGCGCCCTATGACGCGGCCGCAGAAATCGACCGGCTGCCGGCCGGCGCCACCTTCTTCATCTGTGCGCGCACCTTCGACCAGCGCTGGTCCGGCATCGTCTATGACGAAGGCGGCGAGGCGAGCGCGCGCTGCGGCGTCGCCGGGCCGATCGCGGAGCGGCGCAATTATGCGGGCCCCTGCGCCGCCGGCTGGGTGCCGACCGCGCGCGTCCGATTGGTCTCGGGCGAGCCGCACCAGCTCTCGCAGGGCGCCGCGCCGGCGCCGTAATGAGCCCGTGGTTGCTCGGTTCGTCCCGGGCGCTGCGCGGTTCATCGCTGCACTGCAGCAAAAGTGTTGATCCGTTAACGCGCCTTCGCCAGATGCCCCCTCACTGATTTCAAGAGCGGGTGCCGCCGAGAGCTTTTTAGCCGGCGGCCGGAGCAAGACGGCGCAGCGGAATCGACGGCGAGGCTTTGGGCCCGCGCGAGGATGCTGCACCGCAAAAGAAGCAAGTAGAATATGATTCGAACGATTCGCGCCCTGGCGTTTGCCGGGGCGAGCATCGCTTTCACCGCCGCGGCCGCCCTCTGGGCGAACCCGGCCCTCGCGCAGGACGTTCCGCAATCGGTGACGGCCTTCGTGCAGGCGGTGACCGCGCC
>DATINU010000081.1:0-3134 GCA_035473955.1 Allosphingosinicella sp. | reverse complement strand
CGCCTCTTTGGCCGCTCTGGCTCTCGCTATGTCCGCCACCACCGCTTTCGGCCAGGAGCCGCAACATATCGCCGGCGCGCTCGAGGACAATGACAGCCAGACCGGCGACGAGCATAACCGCTATGACGATCACGTCCTGCGGCTCGAAGCGGGCCGGCGCTACCGCCTCTCGGTCAATTCGGACGCCTTCGATCCCGTCGCCCGCCTCTACCGGGCCGGCGAGGCGAATCCGGTCGCCGAGAATGACGATTCCAACGAAAGCCTGAATTCGCGCATCAACTACACCCCGGCGCAGAGCGGCGACTTCACCTTGCGCGTCACGTCCTTCTCGGCGGAAGGCCGGGGCGCCTATAATGCGCAAGTGGCGCTGCTGCCGCCGCTGCCCCCCGGCGTCGCCGTGCCCTGGTCGGTCAGCGGCCGGATCGAGGACGGCGATACGTCCGGCGGCGAGACGGCTCGCTACGACGAGCATATCCTGCGCCTCGAGGCCGGCCGGCGCTACGTGCTGACCGCCGAAGCCTCCGATTTCGATCCCTTCGCTTCGCTGTACCGCGCCGGCGAGGACGATCCGATCGCCGAGAATGACGACAGCGGCGGCACGCTCAATTCGCGCATCGCCTTTTCGCCGACGGAAAGCGGCGATTATGTGCTGCGCGTCGCCCCGCTCGGCGGGGACGGCCGCGGTGCCTATCGCGCCGCCGCCGCGCTCGCCCCGCCTTTGCCCGCGCCGCTGACCCACTTCAGCCGGATGGAAGCGACGATCTGGCGGGTCTATCCCGGCGCGCTTACCGCGGCCGATCCGCAGAATGACAACGGCGTCCGCTTCGACGATTACCTGATCCATTTCGATGCCGGCCAGGAGCGGCTGATCGAGTTGCATGCCGAAGGCTATGACACGGTGGTGCAGGTCTATCGGGCGAGCGAGCGCGAGGGCGAAATGCTCGCCTCGAACGACGATGGCGGCAACACGCTGAACTCGCTGATGCACTATCGGGCCGAAGAGGCCGGCGATTATATCGTCCGCGTGACTGCGCTCGGCGACGCCTCGGGTCCGTATCGCCTTCGGATCAGCGAACGCTGATCATTCCGCCGCGACCGCGTCTGGCGCCGCCTCCGGGCGGCCCCAGCGCGGGACCAGCCGGTTCAGCAATCGCGTCACCGGGCCGTTGCGGTCCATCCATTCGGCATAGACGCGATAGGCCGGATCCTCGCCGAGATGCTTCTCCTCGGTCTTCGCCCGCCAGTAATAGACGGCGCTGACCAGGCCGAGCAGGGCGGTGTTGCGGATCATGTCGACCACATTGTTCGTCGTCGCCAGGAACGGAAGCGTCGCCAGCCACCAGAACAGGTTCTTGGAGAGATAGGCCGGGTGCCGCGACCAGGCATAGGGCCCGTGGGTCAGCACGCCGCGGTGGGTGAGGTTCGAGAAGCGAAAGCCGAACGCCACCGTCGCCCAGGCATAGACGCCAGTCAGGAAAACGAGCGCCGCGCCCCAGAGCGCCATGACTAGCGGATAAGCGGCCAGCCAGTGCGTCCAGCCGTCCGGCCCCGCCGTTCCCGGGTGATAATCGAGCGGCGCGCCGTCCCCCATCAGGATGAAGGGCGGATAGCAGATCAGGGCCGCCGCCCAGCCCGCCGCATAAGGGTTGGCGGTGCGGATATGCGCATCGAGCGGCTTCATCGTCAGCACGTAGCCGACGGTCGCGAAGACCACGTCGATCATGAACATCGCCGTGATCAGCCAGAAAGCGAGCTCGACCGGGCTGGAGGTAATCACGTCGCTCTCGCGCGCGATCGTCTCCCACCAATTGCCCGGCACGATCGAGATCATGAAGGCGGTGAAGAAGCCCTTGACCGCCCAGGCGCGGAAGAAATGGGCGAGCTCGGTATAATCGACCAGCTCGCGCCGGCCGACGAGCAACTGCCCGAAATGCCAGGCGCCGTCGCGCGGCTCTTTCAGCCGCCGGTCGAGCCAGAGCACATAGGGGACGGAAAGAACGAGCATCGGCACGCTGGCCCAGCCCAGCACCTGCATCGAAAAGAGATAGGGTCCGTCCCAATAGTAGCGTCCGATGCAATAGGTCGCGCCGATCACCGCCCAGATCCCCCACAGGCCGGCGATCTTGGCGAGGCTGATGTCGGCGATTTCCTTGAGCGGGCGCGGCGGCGCCTCCCAGTCGATCCCGGTCGTCGGGTTGCGATGCACCTTGTCGACCAGCAGCGCCCAGAGCACCATCGGCACGCCACAGGCGAAGCAGGCGGCGAGCGCCGCCAGCGGCCCCGCCATCCCGAAATTCCGCGCCACCGCCGTCCAGGCGAACAGCCCGATCAGGCCCACCACGCCCGTCATCGTGCTCACCGCCGATTTCGGGCGGGGATCGTAGGGGCGGGCGTGAAGCTTGAGATCGGGATCGAGCGGCGCGTTCATGGGGAAAGCGCCTTAACCCTGAGTGGTAAGCATCCGGTGAACGCCGCACGGCGCCCAAACCGTCGATCCATAATTATCTTGCACTGTAGGATTTGAGCTGCCCTACCCTGGCAGATGGAACAGAGCGAGAACTTCGAGTCGCAAGCCGGCGCCGATGCGCCCCGTCCGCGACGCCGCCGCCGCCCGCTGCCGGGCGAGACCGTCATCACCAGGGAAAATTGGGCGCCGACGCCTTGGGAGGACACGCCCGCGGGCCAGCGCGGCGAGCCCTCGCCGCATCTGAAGCCCGGCGAAAAGAGCGCCGGACAGATCGAGGAGAAGCGCCGCCGCCAAGGCAAGCCGCCGCTTTTCCCGGAAAGGCTCCCGCTACCCGAGCCCGAGCTCTCCGGCACGGGCTTCTTCTACAAGTCCGGCCGGGAGATCCCGCCGACCCACCCCGATCACGGCCCGATGCACCTGCTGCCGCGGCAGGAGGACGGCAGCTTCGCCGCTTATTATTACTGCTCGAAGCAGGAGCTGGCGGATGTCGCGTTTCCCCCGCCGCCGCGCCGGCAGCGCCGCGACGGCTTCTCGGCCGAGCGCCAGGAAGAATTCATCCACAACCTCAGGAATACCGGCAGCATCACCGACGCGGCGCACCTCACCGGCATTTCCCGCCAGACCGTCTACAATCTGCTGAACAGCCCCGATGGCGGCGCTTTCCGCG
>DATINU010000080.1:0-2595 GCA_035473955.1 Allosphingosinicella sp. | reverse complement strand
GTCGGGGCCATCCTTCTCGGGGGCGTCCGCTGCCTTGTCGTCTTTTTCCTTGTCCTTAACCTGCAGCGTCTTTGCCTTGGTGGCCATTCATCAAGCTCCCGAAACGCGCCCGTGCGAAATGGCGCGCGACGCCATCCGCCTCTGAATTACTGAAGTCGTGGGCCGGATGTCTTTCGTGTGAAAAGCCAACCCGCCGGATCCATGTTCGTTGCGCGTGATCGCCGGAAACGCTTTTCCGGATCACGCAATTGCCCCCGAAGTATTCACATGTGCACGACGCGCAAAGGGCGGCGCAAACTGTCGCCACCCCTTCCCGCCATCGCCGGTGTTATGCCAATAGCCCTTCGGCGCCGTTAGAGTAACCTCTGGACTATTAAGCTTCGCTTAACCCTGTTTTTGCCGCCAAACCAAGGATTTGGCGAGTCTTTTTGCGGGCACGGCCGCCGCCGTCCGCATCATTTTTAATTTCTACACGCTCTTCCGGAACCGGCCCGAAAGCTCGCCAAACCCCTCGATCAGGGCCTCGGTGCCGTCGAGCGACTCCAGACGGGCGCTGACGTCCTTCAACCATGCCATGTTGGCGTCCGTGGGCTCATCGCCCAGCGCCAGTTCGGCATCCTTCCTCTCCCTAAGTAGGGCATGTGTTTTCTGATGCAAGACAACGAGTTGCTGCCAGGTGGCCAAAACGTCCTCCCGCGCTGCGCCGGGCTTGGCGGCCCACACAGCCGAGGTCGTGATCGCTCGCTCAACCCTTTGAAGAACCTCGCCTAATCCGCGCGCCTCGAGATCGGCCCGCATCTTCTCAGCCTGCTCTTCGGCGTCAGGGGAATGATGATGGTCGTTGGCGAAGGCCGCGATAATGCCGGCGCGCAGCTTGTTGGCCTCGCCATGGGCCAGTTCCAGGGCGGCCACTTCTTCCAGGTGATCGTGCAACAGCCAGGGATGGTTAATGAGGGATTGCAGGATCAACGCCTCGCGGCGGGACATCGCGCTGCGCTGGCCGCGCATGATCGGGCTGGTCGCGAGCTGGGGGCTGGCGGCCTGGTAGGGCCCGGGCGCGATCACAGGACTTGTCCCCATTCCCGGTCCGCGGTTGCCGCCCCGGGGGGGCGAATCGTCCGGCCGGAGCCGGCCCGCGCGGGACAAATGGGCGGGGTGATTCGCCGCCCCGTCCGGCCCGGAACCCGCCCCGGCCATAACCGCCGCCTTGGGGCGCGAAGGCGCGGTGCAGGCGATCGGCGAGATCGTCGCGGTAATAGCGGCGCACCACCTCGTCGCGGATGCCCTTGGAGAGTTCGTTGATGCGCGCCTCCAGCGCCGCGCGCCGCTCGGGCGTCGCAAAGCTGCCGCCCTCGATCTCACGCGACCACAGCATGTCGGAGAGCGGCCGCGCAGCGGAGATCACTTCCTCGATCGCCACGCGGCCGCCGGAGCGCGCGAGGTCGTCGGGGTCCTGCCCTTCGGGCAGCAGCGCGAAGCGCAGGCTCTTTCCCGGCAACAGCGCCGGCAGCGCGAGGTCAGCGGCGCGATACGCGGCTTTCTGCCCGGCGCGATCGCCGTCGAAGCAGAGGATCGGCTCATCCGCCATCCGCCACAGCAGCGCTAGCTGGTTTTCGGTGAGCGCCGTGCCGAGCGGCGCAACCGCGCCGCCAAAGCCCGCGGTGACCATGGCGATGACGTCGACATAGCCTTCGACGACAATCAGCGGCGAGCCGTTATGCGTCGCCTGCCGCGCGGTGGCGAGGTTGTAGAGATTGTCGCCCTTGTGAAACAGCGGCGTCTCCGGCGAGTTCAGATATTTTGCCGGGACATCCTTTTCCAGCGCGCGGCCGCCGAAGGCGATGACGCGGCCCCGTGCATCCGTGATCGGAAACATCACGCGATCGCGAAAACGATCGTAGGGCACGGGAATGTCGTCGCCGGCGACGAGAAGCCCCGCCTCCACCATGTCCTCGGTGGAAATGCCCTGCCCGCCCAAATGCTCCTTCAGCGCAAAGCGCTCGCCCGGGCCGCCCGGCGCGTAGCCCAGGCGAAACTGCAACTGCGTTTGCGGCGTGATGGCGCGGTCGCCGAGATAGCCGCGCGCCTTGGCGCCATTGCGTGAGGCCAGCGTGTCGGCAAAGAACTTTGCCGCGAGCTCCATGACGTCATACAGCGTCCTGCGGCGCTGCTCGTGCCGCGCGGCGTCGGGTGTCGCGGCAGGCAGCGCCATGCCGGCCATCGAAGCCAGCCGCTCGACGGCCTCGGGGAACGAGACGCCTTCCGTCTTCATCACGAAATCGAAGATGTTGCCGTTGAGGCCCGACGAGAAGTCGAACCACGCCTGCTTTTCGTCATTGACGAAGAAGGACGGCGTCTTCTCCTGCTGGAACGGCGACAGGCCCTTGTACTCGCGCCCCGCCTTCTTCAGCTTGACGCGCCGGCCGACGACTTCCGAAGCCGGAAGCCGGGCGCGCAGTTCTTCGAGGAATTCGGGCGTGAAGCGCATGGACCGTGTTTCGCGGATTCGTGGCGTTGTGCCAACCGATCATGGATATAGGGCCGCACCGCCAAAATACGACGCCAGTGCGAGTCGCGCCCGTTATTCACAGGACC
>DATINU010000079.1:0-5332 GCA_035473955.1 Allosphingosinicella sp. | reverse complement strand
CGGCTGGGTCGGCGTGTTCATGTTCTGCTCCTGCCTCACCGGCCTCTGGCTCTGGTGGCCGGTGACGGGGAGCGTGCGGCGCGGCTTCCGCTGGAAAAGGCAGAATTCGACCAATGCCAACCTCCACCACCAGATGGGCTTCTGGATCGCGGTCCCGCTGGCGATGCTGAGCTTCACCGGCTTCTGGATTTCCTTCCCGAGCGTCTTTTCGACCTTCGAGGCGAGCCCGCCCGGCAAGGCCAAGGCCGGCCCGCCGCCCGACCGGGCCCGCGCGATGCGCGCCCGCCCGCTCGCCGAGACCGCGCTGACGCCGGAAGCCGCTTTGGCCGCCGCGCAGCCGCACGCGACCGGCCCGCTGGTCTCGATCGCCTGGCCGACGGATCAGGCGCCCGAATGGAAGATCGCCTATGCGCGCGAAGGCGGCCCCGCCGAGGTCGAGGTCACCGACGCCGGCGGCGCGGCGAAGGCGCCCCGGCCGCCCCGGCCCGAAACCAATGCCCGGCTGATGCGCCGCCTGCACGACGGCACCGGCATGGGCCCGGTCTGGCAGACGATCGTCTTCATCGGCGGGATCATCCCGGCGCTGCTGGCGATCACCGGGCTCGTCATGTGGTGGCGCAGCCGCGGCTGGAAGAAGGCGCTGAGGAAGAAGCGCCAGGCGCGGGGGCAGGCTGCGCCGCAGCCCGCGGAGTGACGGCCCCGGCGTGGCGCGATAGGTTCGCGCCATGGCCGCGCCGACCTTCTTCGAGACCGAGGCGGATTTCCGCCGCTGGCTCGCCGCGCATCACGACAGCGCGGCGGAGCTGCTCGTAGGCTTCTGGAAGAAAGGTAGCGGCAAGCCCTCGCTCGATTGGCCGCAGGCGCGCGATCAGGCGCTCTGCTTCGGCTGGATCGACGGGGTGCGGAAGTCGATGGGCGCGGAGAGCTATACGATCCGCTTCACCCCGCGGCGGAAGGGCAGCATCTGGAGCAATGTGAACGTCGCTCGCTACGAAGCGCTCACCGCCGACGGGCAGATGACGCCGGCAGGGGTCCGCGCCTATGAAGAGAATAAGGGCCGGCAGGGCGTCTATGCCTATGAAAATGCGGTCAAGGAGCTGACCGTGGCCGAGACCGCCGCCTTTCGGAAGAACAAGGCCGCCTGGGCCGATTGGGAGGCGCGCCCGGCCGGCTACCGGCGCGTGGTGCTGCACTGGATTGGCAGCGCGAAACGACCCGAGACGCGCGCGAAGCGACTCGCTACGTTGATCGAGGACAGCGCGTCGGGGCGGAAGATCGCCGGCTACGATATCGGCAGTAAGAAGGGCTAGGATTTGGTTTGTATAGCCGTTCCCCGGCGAAGGCCGGGGCCCAGGCCGGCGGTAGCCGGTTTGAGCGGTGACTTTCCGAAAGCCTTCGGCTCCTGGACCCCGGCCTTCGCCGGGGAACAGCTGTGAGGCCCTGATCGAATTCGGTTCTAGCGCCGGATCAGCACGAGCGGCAGTCCGCCCGAGGGCCGCAAGGTGACCATGCCGGAAGCCCGCACCTCGCGGCCGGGCGTGGGCGCGAACGACCATGCGCGCAGCCAATGGGCGAGGACGGTCAGCGCTTCGGCCGTGGCGAAGCGCATGCCGACGCAGAGGCGCGGCCCGCCGCCGAAGGGAAGGTATTGGAAGCGATGCTGGACCGCTTTCGCCTCGGGGCGCCAGCGATCGGGATCGAAGCTGTCGGGTTCTTCCCAGAGCGCGTGGTGGCGGTGGAGCAGCCAGGGCCAGATCGAGACGATGTCGCCGGCGCCGACCGGCTGCCCGTTCAATTCATCGTCCGCCACCGCCTGACGATCGAAGCGCGGGACGGGCGGATAGACGCGCATCGATTCCTCCAGAATGCGGCGGAGCAGCGGGAGGCGATCGAGCAGAGCCGGGTCCTCCTCGCCCGCCGCCAGCGCGGTTTCCGCTTCCGCCGCGGCCCCGGCCTGCAGCGCCGGCTGCTCGGAGAGCAGATAGAGCGTCCAGGTGATCGCATTGGCGGTGGTTTCGTGCCCGGCGAGGTAGAAGGTCGCGGCATTGTCGACGGCGAGCGCGAGCGCGTCCTCATCCGCGAACTTGCCGTGGAGCGCGCGGATCAGGCCGCCGAGGAAATCGTCCGGCCCGCCGCCGGGCAGCCGGTCGCGCACCACCCGAGTCAAGGTCTCGCGCAGATAGGCCTGGCCGTTGCGCGCGCGCTTGCCGCGAATGCTCCACGGCATGAGCGGCAGGCCGAGCAGCACCTGCAGCCGTGCCTCGCTGACCCCGTCCAGCGCGGCGGTGATATGGTCCATCGCCGCCTGCGTGGTGAGGCGCGGATCGCCCGCGAACAGGGCGTCCGCGATGATCCGCATCGTCGTCTGGGTCGCCTGCCCGGCCATGTCCTCGCTGCCCGTCCAGCCCGCCATCGCCCGCCGCGCCGCGCTGGCGAAGACCGGGACGAGCGCATCGATCGCTGCCGGCGCGAAATTGGCGGCGACGATCTTGCGCTGATCGCGCCAGAGCTGGCCGTCCGAGGAAAGCAGGCCGCGCCCGATGGTGGGCTTCAGCAGCTTCTTGACGAGGTCTGGCTTCACATAATTGGCGGCATTGCCGAGCAGCACCCGCTCGACCGCGTCGGGGGTCAGCGGGATGTGGACGTTGTGGCCGAACACCCGGCGGCGGATATAGGGCTCGGTAAAGGCGCGTTCCGACCAGCCATGGACCGCGTTGCGCGCCCGCTCGCCGACGAAGCCGCGCCAGACCGGGACGGGGCCGGTGCCGCGCGGCGGGTGTGGGGGAATGAAGGGCGCGGTCACTCCGCCGCCAGCAGCCGCTCCGCGCCGCCCAGATCGACGCTGACCAGGCGCGAGACGCCCTTTTCGATCATGGTGACGCCGAACAGGCGGTGCATGCGGCTCATCGTCACCGCATTGTGGGTGACGATCATGTAGCGCGTGTCGGTATCGGCGGTCATCCGGTCGAGCAGGTCGCAGAAGCGCTCGATATTGGCGTCGTCGAGCGGCGCGTCGACCTCGTCGAGCACGCAGATCGGCGCGGGATTGGTGAGGAAGAGGGCGAAGATCAGCGCCACCGCGGTCAGCGCCTGCTCGCCGCCCGAGAGCAAAGTGAGCGCGGAAAGGCGCTTGCCGGGCGGCTGCGCCATGATTTCGAGCCCGGCCTCGAGCGGATCGTCCGATTCGACCAGCTCCAGATGCGCCTGGCCGCCCTCAAAGAGCGTGGTGAAGAGGCTGCGGAAGTGGCGGTCGACGTCCTGGAAGGCGGCGAGGAGGCGCGCGCGGCCCTCGCGGTTCAGGCTGCCGATCGAGCCGCGCAGGCGATTGATCGCGATGCCGAGCTCTTCGCGCTCGGCCTGGCTGGCGAGGCGGCTTTCCTCGAGCTCGTTCAGTTCGGATTCGGCGACCAGGTTGACCGGGCCGATCCGCTCGCGCTCGGCGAGCTGGCGGTCGAGGCGCCCCGATTCCATCTCGACGGCGAGGATCGTGTCTTCCTTGAAACCGGCCTTTTCGGGGAGGAGCGGCGGCGGGCATTCGAATTTCTCGCCCGAGATCCGCGCCATTTCCGCGCGGCGCGCCTCCTGCGCCTCGGCGCGGGCGGCGGCGCCGGCGCGGGCCTCGCGCGCGCTGGCCTGCGCTTCGCCCGCTTCGGCAAGCTTCGCCTCGGTGGCGCGCAGGGCCTCTTCGGCGGCGCGTTCGTGCGCGGCGGCGGCCTGCGCGGTTTCGGCGGCGGCGACGGAGTCGGCGGTCATCGCCTCGAGCTGCGCGTCCAGCGTGTCGGGCGCTTCGGCGAGGCGCTGCGCTTCGGCCTCGGCCTCGGCGACGCGGCGGCCGAAATCGCCATGGCGGGTTTCGGCCTCGGCGGCGCGGGCCTGCCAGTCGGCCTGCTCGGCCTTCGCGGCCTCGGTCCGCTCCTTGTCGGCGGCGGCGGCGCGGGCATGGGTGGCGGCTTCGGCGCGGACTTCGGCGAGCGCGGCCTGGGCGCGTTCGGCGCTGGTGCGCAGCTCTGCCACCTTCGCCTCGGTGGCTTCGGCATCGGGCAGCGCGGCGGCGACTTTCTCGCCATCGGAGAGGGCGCCGCGGGCATCGGCGAGGTCGGCCGCGGCCAAAGCGGCGCGTTCGGCGAGGCCGGTCCGTTTCAACTCGAGCCGCTCGATCTCGACCTTGGCACTATCCTCGGCGCGCCCGGCCTCGCGGATTGCCGTGCCCGCTTCAGCCTCGGTGCGGCGCGCGGAATCGGCGGCCTCGCGCGCCGCCTGCATGCCGGCAAGCGCCTGGGCGGTGGCGCGCGCGGCATTTTCCACCGCGCTCCGGGCGGCGGGCAAAACGGTTTCGATCTCGGCGAGACGGTTGACGCGGATCAGCCGCTCGGCGGCGGCCGCGCCCATCCCCGTCGCGACATAGCCGTCCCAGCGGCGCAGGCGCCCGTCGAGCGTGACGAGGCGCTGGCCGACGGCGAGCGCGGCCCCGTCATCGCTCTCGGCCACCGCGATCTGGCGGAGGCGGCGGAGCAGCGCCGGGGGCGCCTCGACATGCGCGGCGAGCGCGGTCGTGCCGAGCGGCAGCGCCGGGTCGCTGGCTTGCGGTTCGGCGCCGGCCCAGCGGCGCGGGCCATCGCCCGACAAAGCGGCATCGAGATCCTCGCCGAGCGCGGCGGCGAGGGCATGTTCGTAGCCGGGCGCCGCCTTGATGTGATTGATCGCGCGGTCGCCGCCCGAGGTTTCGACCGCCTTGATCAGAGCCTGGGCTTCGGATTGCAGCGCGGAGAGCGCGGCGCGGGCGGCGGCGGCCTCGCTTTCGGCGGCGTCGCGGGCGGCGGCAGCGGACTGCCGCGCCTCTTCGGCGGCGGCGATCGCGGCGGCGGCCTGTTCGAGACGCGCCTCGGCGGCCTCGCGGTTGCTGCGGGCCTGCTGCAGCGTGGCGAGGAGATCGGTATCGCCGCCGAGGCCGGACATCTGCTCCGCGATGCGCTGCGCCTCCGCCTCGGCGCGGGCCAGCTTCTGGCGGGCGGCGTCGAGCGCGGCCATGGCGACGCGCGCCTCGGCCTGCTCGGCGGCCTGGACGGCGCGGGCCTGGCCCAAAGCGGTTTCGGCGGCGCCGGCCTCGTCCGCATGCTCGACGGTGCGGACGTCGATGGTGAGGCGGCTGCTTTCGGCGGCTTCGAGCCGGGCGGCGATCGCGGCCAATTCGTCCTCGAGCCTGCGGATCGCGGCGGCGGCGTCCTTGCCGAGCGCCTCCTCGCGCTGCCGGTCGGCGGCGAGGGTGCGGCGGCGCTCCTCCAGCTCGGCGATGCGGCGGCGCACCCCGTCCCGCTCGGCGCGGAGCGCGGCG
>DATINU010000078.1:0-2722 GCA_035473955.1 Allosphingosinicella sp. | reverse complement strand
GCGACGGCGGTGCGACCTGGACCCCGGTCGAGGCGCAAGGGATCGGCGCGGTGCGGGGCATTTGCGGGATCGACGTGGCCCCCGGCGGCCGGCTGATCCATGCCGCGGGCCGGGTCGGCGGGCCGGCGGCGATCATGCGCTCGGCGGACGGCGGCGAGACCTGGCGGGTGCGCGATCTCTCCGCGGCCGCGGGCATGATCCTCGACGTGAAGTTCCTCGACCCCCGCCACGGTTTCCTGTGCGCCGCGACCTCCAGCGATCTGGAACAGGCGAACGCGCTGATCCTGCGCACCAGCGATGGCGGCGCGACCTGGGCGCCGGTCTACCGCTCCGCCCGCCGCTTCGAAAATTGCTGGAAGATGCATTTCCCCAGCCGCCGCACCGGCTACGCGACCGTGCAGAATTACGAGCCGGGGACGAGCCGCCGGGTGATCGTCAAGACCGAGGACGGCGGCGCGAGCTGGCGCGAGCTGCCCTTGGTCGACGACGCGCGGGTGCGCGAATTCGGCATCGGCTTCGTCGACGAAAACTGGGGCTGGGCCGGCACCTCGACCTCCGGCTTCGAAACCCGCGACGGCGGCTTGAGCTGGACGCCGGTCGACATGGGCCGCGCCGTCAACAAGATCCGCATCGTCCGCCATGGCCGCCGCACCCGCGCCTTCGCGATCGGCACGAATGTGCTGCGGCGGGATATCGCCTAGGGCTCACCTCAAATCACGTCATCCCCGACTTCCGTCAGCATGACGGGAAGCGTTGGCAACGCAGCGACGTGTCTGGGCGCCGAATCGGGTGTTCAGCCCTTCCTCGCCACCCCCACCAGCGCCGGCCGCAACAGCCGGTCCTTGATCGTGTAGCCGGGCTGCATTTCCTGGACGATCGTGCCGGGTTCCTCGTCGGAGGGGACTTCGAGCATCGCCTGGTGGAAATGCGGATCGAGCTTCTGGCCCATCGCCTCGACCCGGGCGATGCCGTGGCGCTGGAAGACGCTGTCGAGCTCGCGGCCGGTCGCCTCGATGCCCGCGACCAGGCCCTTCATCCGCTCGTCCTCGCGCAAATCCTCCGGGATCGCCGCGAGCGCGCGCTCCAGATTGTCCTTCACGCTCAGCATGTCGCGGGCGAAGGCGGTCGCGGCATATTGCGCGGCGGCGACCTTCTCCTGCTCCAGCCGGCGGCGGACGTTCTGCGTTTCGGCCTGGGCGTAGAGCGCGTGCTGGCGCACCTCCTCAAGCTCCTTTTCGAGCTCGCCCAATCGATCGACGCTCATCTCTCCGCCGAAGTCGATCTCGCCCTCGAGCTCGATCTTGTCCTCGTCCTCGCCGGTCTTGGTTTCTTCTTCGTTCATCCCATCAATCTCGTTAATGCTTTCGCCGTGAAATCCACCATGGGGACCACCCGGGCATAGTTCAACCGGGTCGGCCCGATCACGCCGACCACGCCGACCACCCTGCCGTCGGCGCCGCGATAGGGCGCGGCGATCACCGACGAGCCCGACAACGCGAACAGGGCGTTCTCCGATCCGATGAAAATCTTCATCGCCGCGCCGGCCCGGGCCTGATCGAGCAGCCGGGCGATCTCTTCCTTGCCCTCCAGCTCGTCGAGCAGCTGGCGGACGCGCTCCAGATCGGCGGCGACATGCTCGTCGATCAAATTCGCCTGCCCGCGCACGATCATCACCGGGCGCCGCGCGCCGTCCTGCGACCAGCTGGCAAGGCCGCGCTCGACGAGGGTGCGCGCGACCGTGTCGAGCGCCGCCTGGCCGGCGTCGATTTCCTGCGCCAGCCGCGCCTGGGCTTCGCTCAGCGTCAAGCCGGAGAGGCGGGCCGAGACATAATTGCCGACCTCGCTCAGCATTGCCGGAGTCACCCCGGCCGGCAAATCGACCACCCTGTTCTCGACCGCGCCGTCGCTGCCGACCACGACCGCCACCGCCTGGCGCGGGGACAGGGGCACGAAGGCGAGCTGGCGCAGCACCGGCTCGGCCTTCGGCACCAGCACGATGCCGGCGCAGGCGGAAAGGCCGGACAGCGCCGCGGTGGCGTTCGAGATC
Source organism: Allosphingosinicella sp. (assembly GCA_035473955.1). Classification (GTDB taxonomy): domain Bacteria; phylum Pseudomonadota; class Alphaproteobacteria; order Sphingomonadales; family Sphingomonadaceae; genus Allosphingosinicella. The sequence goes on along the minus strand of DATINU010000078.1, from coordinate 675 downwards.
GCTTCCTCGATCGGTCCGCCGCGGTCGAGCTGCGCGGCGATCGCGGCGCGGTCCTCGGCCCGCGGCTCGGCGACCTGCATGATGCCGTCGACGAACAGGCGCAGCCCGCTCTCGGTCGGGATTCGCCCCGCCGAGGTGTGCGGCGCCGCCAGCAGCCCCGATTCCTCCAGATCCTGCATGACGTTGCGGATCGAGGCGGGGGAGAGATTGAGCGTCGAGGTGCGCGAGATCGTCCGCGAGCCGACCGGATGCCCGCTTTCCAGATACGCCTCGACCACCATCCGGAACACGTCCCGGGCACGATCGCTCATCTCGCCGATGCTGGCCGTCATGAACGGTGATGTAGGCGCGCCGCGAGAAGCGCTCAACCGGGGCTAGTCCCCCATCCGCCGGGAAATCAGGATGATCGCGGCGCCGGCGACGGCGAGCATCAGCCCGCGGGTCGCCCATTGCGGGTGGCCGATCATGAAGCTCGTCTCCGGCCAGTGCACATAGCCCGTCCCCTGCCCGATCCAGAGCAGGCCGACCAGCATCGCGGCGATCCCGCAGAGGCTCAGCACGAATTTGACGATGGCCATGGCGTCACTCCTTCCCGCGGCCCTCCGGCCAAGGCGCTGGCATGCCCCCGCCGCATTGGCTACAGCGCGCGCCGCACAACGGGAGTTATTATGCGTC
>DATINU010000077.1:0-5666 GCA_035473955.1 Allosphingosinicella sp. | reverse complement strand
CAATCGTGACGGGAGGAACCCGCGGCATCGGCGCGGCAATTGCCAAGGCGCTGAAGGCCGCAGGTTACAAGGTCGCCGCCAATTACGGCGGCAACGACGAGGCGGCGCAGAAATTCAAGGGCGAGACCGGAATCCCGGTCTACAAATGGGATGTCGCCGATCTCGACGCCTGCGCCGCCGGCGTCGCCCAGGTCGAAAGCGACTTGGGCCCGGTCGACATCCTCGTCAACAATGCCGGAATCACCCGCGACGGCACGATGAAGCGGATGGACCGGACCGCGTGGGACGAGGTGCTCGACGTCAATCTCGGCGGCTGTTTCAACATGGCGAAGGCCGTCTGGAACGGGATGAACGAGCGCAAATATGGCCGGATCGTCAATATTGGCTCGATCAACGGCCAGGCCGGGCAATATGGCCAGGTCAATTACGCCGCCGCCAAATCGGGGATTCACGGCTTCACCAAGGCGCTGGCGCAGGAAGGCGCGCGGGCCGGGATCACGGTGAACGCGATCGCGCCGGGCTATATCGACACCGACATGGTCGCCGCCGTGCCGCCCGAGGTGCTCGAGAAGATCATCGCCAAGATTCCGGTCGGGCGTCTGGGGCAGGCATCGGAGATCGCGCGCGGCGTCACCTTCCTGACCTCGGAAAATGGCGGCTTCGTCACCGGCTCGACGCTGTCGATCAACGGCGGGCAACATATGTACTGACCGCCGGCGCAGCGGCCGTCACGAATCCGGAGCGAGGCTCAGTCGATCCAGTAGCCGACCACGCGCCACGTCTGATCCTCCCGGACGAGAGAGACCGTCTCGATCGCGGCGGCCCTGTTCGCGAAGCTGGTGCGGAACTTGACCATCTCGAGGCCGTGGGGCGGCGCAGGCACCGACTCCCGCGACAGATCGGCCCGCGAGACCACGGAGCCCAGCGGGACCCGCCCCTCTTCGGATGCCCGCGTCCAGGCCTCGACGGTGTTCAGCGACCGGAACGAAGCGCCCGAGGCGCGCCAGCTTTCCTCCCAACGGCCGGCATCGACGATCTCAAGCCAGGCGCGCGCCGAGCGCACGATCTCGGCCTGGGCGGGCGTCGCCGCAGCGGGCTCTTGGGTGGGGGTCGAGACGGATTGCGGCTGCAAGACGAGCGCGGCGATTCCAACCATGAGGGACATAATGGCTCCTGCGGCGATCCAAGGCGTACGGCGTGTGCGCCTTCCGGTATCGATCGCCGCCCCATCCTGTACCGGTCCCGGCCGCGCCGCGGCTTCCCCCAAAACTCTGTCCCCACGAAAATCGGGGGTCGCGCTTTCGCTGTCGAGCAGCCGCCGCGCGGCCTCGCGGCTGCTCGAAGCCGACAGTTTCCGCCGCGCCGCGCGGAGCCGCTCGTTGACCGTATGGACCGACAGGCCGAGATGGCGCGCCATCGACTTCGCGTCATGGCCGCGTCCCATCAGGCGAAGCGTTTCCTTCTCTTTTTCGGTCAGTGTCCGGGAAACGTCCGACATCCGCTCGCCTTTGCAAATCGCGCACCGCCCCCGGTCTAGAAAGCGCGCCTGCGCTACTCCACCCCGAAAAAATCGTGTATCCCCGGGCAGGATGACGGGCCACTATCGCCCCCCGATGAAGCATTCGATCATGATCGCCGGGCACGCGACCTCGATCAGCCTGGAGCCGGTCTTCTGGGAGGCGTTGCGCGAAGCGGCGGCCGCGGAAGGGCTGCCGCTGAACGCGCTCGTCGCGCGGATCGACGCGGAACGGGTGGCCGCGCCCTCGCCCGCCAACCTCGCCAGCGCGATCCGGGTCTGGCTGTTCGAACGGAAGGGCGCGGCATGAGCGTCGAACTCAATCACACGATCATCTGGTGCTCCGACAAGGCGCGTTCGGCCGCGTTCATGACCTCGATCCTCGGCCTGCCGCCGGCGCGGACCTTCTTCCATTTCCTGGTCGTCGATCTCGCCAACAAGGTCTCGGTCGATTTCTACCAGAAGGAGGGCGCGGTCGCGCCGCAGCATTATGCCTTCCTCGTCAGCGACGCCGAGTTCGACGCGGCCTTCGCGCGGATCGAGGCGGAGGGCCTGACCTGGTGGGCCGACCCGGCACGCACGAAGCCGGGTGAGGTCAACCGCCATTATGGGGGCCGCGGCCTCTATTTCGAGGATCCGGACGGGCACCTGCTGGAAATCATCACGACCCCGTATGGCGACGGCCCGCCTTAATTATAGCCCATCTGCTCGATCCAGCAGTAGCCGATCCGGTCCGTGCAGGCGCGGTCGGCGTAGATATGGCCCGCCCCTTCCCAGAATGGCGCGGCCGGTTTCTGCACATATTCGCAGCCCGGCGCGAAGGGGACGAGGAACACTTCGTCCGGAACGCCCCAGAGCCGCTTCAGCGCGGGATGAAAGCGCAGCCACCATTTGGTGCAATAGACGATCTGCGTCGCCGGGCTTCGCCAGTGCGGCGAGACATCGGGATGGTCGGGATCGAAGATGTTGAGATCGAAATCCCAATCGTCGCCGGTCGCGGTGAGGAAGGCGCCGCCATTGTAGCGGTCGGTGCCCGGTGCGAAGAACAGATTGCCGTGGCCGCCGGTGGGCGGAACACGGAGCTTGCGGCCGCTCAGCCATTGCGTCCCCGGCTCCTTGGCGACCGGCCAGCCCGGCGAGACCACCCCGGAAAGCCCGCTGTCGAACATCAACGGGATCCAGCAGCCATAATACATCGGCTCGCTCGGGCTCGGCGGGTGGGCGGGATCGTAGGTATAGACCTGCCTGTCGTTCCACAGATTGCCGCCGGCCAGCGCCACCTTCCTGTCGCCGATGGCGAGCGTGCCGCTGGTGATTCTGAGCCGGGGCTGCGCCGCCTCGTTGTTGTAGAGACCGCCCGACACCGTTTGCGGCGGCGGGTTGAAGCCGGACTGGTCCTCCATCACCGTGCCGTAATCGTCGATCAGGGTCGCCTCGAAACTGAGCGGGGTCTTGGCGGCGTCGCCCGCGCCGGCGCTGAACGCGATCGACCAGGGCGCGCCCTTGATCCCGACCGCGGCATCGCCCGCCCCGCCCTCGTAAACGAAGCTGCCGCCGGCTGGAGGCTGGGCGAACAGGTTCGAGAAGCTGACCGAGGAGGAAAAATCGGTCGCCGGCGGCACGTAGAGCGCCATGAGCGGGAACCAGTCCGAGGCGCCGAGCCCGGGCACCGTGGCCATATAATAAGCGCCGTCTTCGGCGGTGCCGATGCCGACGCCGAGCACGGCGACCTGCGTACCGCCTGAGGCGACCCGGCCGATATAGAGGCTGATGCTGTATTCGCCGCCCTCCGTGTCGGTCGCGTGACCGACGATCAGCCAGTTCTCGAGCGGGAAATCCCATTGGAGCGAGAAATAGTCCGGCAGGCTGATCCGCGGCAGCGTCCAGCTCGGTCCGGAATTGACCAAAGGCCAGCGAAAACTTTGCTTCGACTTGTTCATGAACCGAAGCCTATCATGCCCAGCGGGTCGCGTAACCCGCTTTTACTTCAGCGGCCGAGAAGAACTCTTGCTTGCGTCGCGATCTGGGCGAGCATCGGCGCGGTGGTGATCGAGGCGGTGCGGGCGCGGTCGACGGTGCGGCGGAACTGCTCGATGCGCGGCGCCTGGGTCTGCACCCATTTGTCGACGATCGCCTTGGGATCGTCGCCCTTGCGCCGGTCGAGGAATTCGAGGCGGAGCTGCTCGAAATCGCGGGCGAGGCCGGCAGTGAGCAGCCGCTCCCACTGGTCGCGCGCGTGGAAATGGTTGGCCGCGTTCTGGGCCCAGTCGAGGCCCAAAGCCTCGCCGAGCTTGGTGTAGGCGCGGGTCAGCAGCACCTCGTCGACCTTGAGCTTCTGGCCCAGGACAGCGAGGCCGACGGCGCCGTTGAGTTCGAACAGGCGGACGATACGGTTGGTGATCTCGCGCGGCGCGCCGAGATCGTACAGCTCGGCGCTGAGGCTGCCCGCTTCCGCCTTCGCTTCGGGGCGCAGCAAATCGTCAACCATCGCTTCCAACTTTGCGAGGCCCGGCTGCAGGCTGTCATATAATTCGCCCGGATTTTTGTCCTGCGCGGTGCAGCGCAGCAGATCGGCGATGTGCAGCTGGAGGCCGGCCGAGGCCTGATCGAACAAAGCGAGGCGCACCTCCTCCGACACGTCCGCCTCGTCGATCGCAGCCCAGAGCTCGCGCATCTTGAACAGGCGCTCGGCGGCGAGGAAAGCGACCGCGGCCTGGCCGAACGCGGCGCCCTCCTCCTCGGTCAGCGAGAAAGGCGCGACGATGCCGAGCCGGTTGACGAAGCGGTTGGCGACCTTGGTGGCGATGATCTCCTTCTTCAGCCGGTGGGCGAGGATCGCGTCGCCATGCTTCTTCTGCATCGCCTCGGGGAAGGCGGCGCACAGTTCGGGAATCAGGGTCGGATCGTCGGTGAAGTCCGACGCCTCGATCGCGGATTGCAGCCGCATCTTCGAGGTGGAGAGGAGGACGGCAAGCTCGGGCCGGGTCAGGCCGAGATTGGCCTGGGCGCGGCGGAGCAATTCCTCGTTCGATTCCAGCCCCTCGACCGCGCGGTTGAGCCGGCCGCTTTCTTCGAGGATTTCGATCACGCGGACCAGCTGCGGCAGCGTCCGCGCGCCGCCGCGCTCGGCGATCGAGAGCGCCAGCGTCTGCAGCCGGTTATCCTCGAGCACGAGCGCTCCGACATCGTCGGTCATCTCGACGAGCAGTGCGTTGCGCGCTTCCAGATCGAGCCGCCCGGCGAGCATCTCTCCGTTCAGCGGGATCTTGATGTTGACCTCGTTATCCGAGCAATCGACGCCGGCCGAATTATCGATGAAATCGGTGTTGATCCGGCCGCCATGCTGGCTGAACTCGATCCGCGCCGCCTGGGTGATGCCGAGATTGGCGCCCTCGCCGATCGCCTTGGTGCGCAGGTCCGCGGCATTGACGCGGATCGCGTCGTTGGAGGGGTCGCCCACCTCCTGCTGGCTTTCGGCGCGCGCCTTCACATAGGTGCCGATGCCGCCGAACCAGAGCAGGTCGACCTCGGCGAGCAGGATCGCGGTAATCAGCGCGGCAGGCTCGATCTCGTCGACCTGGAGGCCGAGCATCGCCTTCACTTCCTTCGAAAGCGGGATCGATTTCTGGCTGCGCGGGAAGACGCCGCCGCCCTTTGAGATCAGGCTCTTGTCATAATCGTCCCAGCTCGAGCGCGGAAGCTGGAACATGCGCTTGCGCTCCTTCCAGCTTTTCGCCGGATCCGGCTCGGGATCGAGGAAGATGTGGCGGTGATCGAACGCCGCGACCAGCTTCAGCGCCTTCGAAAGCAGCATGCCGTTGCCGAAGACATCGCCCGACATGTCGCCGACGCCGGCGACGCGGATCGTGTCCTTCTGCACGTCGACGCCAAGCTCGCGGAAATGGCGCTGGACGGAGACCCAGGCGCCCTTGGCGGTGATCCCCATCGCCTTGTGATCGTAGCCGTTGGAGCCGCCCGACGCGAAGGCGTCGCCGAGCCAGAAATTGCGGTCGATCGCGATCGCATTGGCGACGTCGGAGAAGGTCGCGGTGCCCTTGTCGGCAGCGACCACGAAATAGGCGTCGTCGCCGTCATTGCCGATCACCCGGTCCGGATCGACCACCTGGCCGCCGACGATATTGTCGGTGAC
>DATINU010000076.1:0-6741 GCA_035473955.1 Allosphingosinicella sp. | reverse complement strand
GGCGGCGGCTTCTCTTCACGATACTCCACGAAAACTCCCTGCCGCCTTTTGTCGCGTCGGTTCAAGACGGCGCGTAGCGGAGCGGGCATGATCGGGGCGAACGAGGGAGGGCGGTATGAAGAGATTGCTGGGCGCCGGGCTGGCGCTGCTGCTGATGGCGCAGGCGCCGGCGCCGGCCGGGGTGGAGGCGGTCGGCTGGCTGGCCGGGCGCTGGGCGACCCAGGACGGCGAGCGCTGGACCGAGGAGATGTGGTCGGCGCCGCGCGGCGGGCTGATGCTCGGCGCCAGCCGGGCCGGGCGGGGCGATGCCGTGCGCGAGTTTGAATTTCTGAGGCTTCAGGCCGGAGCGGACGGGGTCCTGGCCTATATCGCCCAGCCCGGCGGCGGACCGGCCGTATCGTTCCCCCTGGCGGCGCGCGAAGGCACCAGCATTACCTTCGAAAACCCCGCCCATGATTTCCCGCAGCGAATCCGCTATGTCCGCGACGGGGATTCGCTGACCGCCACCATTTCGAAGATGGACGGCTCGAACGCGATGAGCTGGACCTTCCGGCGGCAATGAGGGAGCGGGCATGGCGGAGCTGAAGACCAAGCCGACCGGAGTCACGGTCGACTCATTCATCGAGGCCGTGCCCCATCCGCAACGGCGCGAGGACGCGATCAGAGTGCGGGCGATGATGGAGCGGCTCACGGGCGAGCCGGCGGCGATGTGGGGCCCGTCGATCATCGGTTTCGGCTCCTATCATTACAAATATGAGAGCGGCCGCGAGGGCACGGCGTGCCGGCTCGGCTTCTCGCCGCGCAAGGCGGAATTGGTGCTTTACGTCCTGACCGAAGCCCCGGAGCAGGATCCGATGCTGGCGCGCCTCGGCAAGCACAAGACCGGCAAATGCTGCCTCTATATCAAGAAGCTCGCGGACGTAGACGAAGCCGTGCTCGAAGAGCTGACCGCCAGCGCGCTCGCGCATATGAACGAGAAATATCCGGACGGCGCCTGAGTCAGCCAGTGCTACAAACGTAGCGGTTCATCCGGGCTTCAGCTTACGGAGCCGAAACGAAGCCATATCGCGACGAAACGCGCTTGCATCCTGTTACATTTGTGGCATGTTACAGGGGTAGCAGAAAGGCTCCTTGATTCTCATGATCGATTCCCTTCCCAGACGCGAACGCGAAATCTTCGAACTGCTGTGCAGCGCCGGCGAGGCGACCGCCGCCGAAGTGCGCGCGGCGATGAAGGACCCGCCGTCTTACTCGGCGGTCCGGACGCTGCTCGCCCGGCTCGAGGCACGCGGCGTGATCAAGCATCGCGTGGCCGATCAGGCCTATGTCTATGCGAGCGCGAAGCAGCCGGCGAAGGTCCGCGAATCGGCGCTCAAAAGCATGGTGAAGACCTTTTTCGACGGCTCGGCGGCCAATGCCGCGACGGCCCTCCTGGGCCTGACCAAGAGCCTGTCGGCGGATGAAGCGGAAGCCCTGTTGAAGGCGATCCGCGAAGCAGAGGAGCGGGAGTGATGGACGTTTCGTTCTTCGGCGAGATGGCGTGGAAATCGGCGTTGATCGCCGGCGCCGCGCTCGCGCTCGCTTATGTGCTGCGCTCGCGCGCGGCTTCGGACCGGGCGCTGGTGCTGAGGCTCGGCGTCGCCATGCTGCTGCTGCTGCCGTTCATCGCGCTGGCGCTGCCGGCGCTGCCGATCGAGGCCTGGGCCGCGCCCGAGCCGATCGCGGCGCTGCCTGCGGACTTCGCCTATATTCCCGGTCCTGAGCTTCCGCTCACCACCCTGTCGGAAGCCGGGGCGCAGCCGGCCGCGCCGACCATCTGGGACGATCCCACGCCGCTCGTCCTCCTCGCCTATCTGGGCGGGCTGGCGATGGTCGGCGCCCGGCTGCTCGCCGGCCTGTTCATGCTCGGCCGCTGGACGCGCAGCGCCGGTGCGGTAGATTGCCCCGAATGGCAGGCCGCCTTCGAGCGCGCCCGCTGGGCGAGCCCCGATGCCGAGCGCGTGCGCCTTCTGGTTTCGGAGAGCGTGCCTTCGCCGCTGAGCTGGGGCTGGCGCAATCCGGTCATTCTGATCGATCCCGACACCTTGGCCGAGCCCGATGAAGCCGACGCGATCCTGGCGCATGAAGTGGCGCATATCGCCCGGCGCGACTGGCCGGTGCTGATGTCGACCCGCATCGCCGCCGCCTTGTTCTGGTTCAACCCGCTGGTCTGGCTGCTCGAGCGCGAGGTCGTGCAACAGGCCGAGGAAGCGGCCGACGCCGAGGCCGCCCGCGCGGTCGAGCCCGTCCATTATGCGAAAACTCTGCTCAGCCTCGCCCAGGTCAACGGCCGGCTGATCCCCGCCAATTCGATCGCGCCCTCGGGCAGTGCGCTTGCCCGCCGGGTGAAGGCGATCCTCGACCGGCGCCTGCGCGAGCGCCCGTCGGGCTCGGCCTGGACCAAGGCCGCCGCGATCCTCTGCATCGCCATTGCCGCCCCGGTCGCCGCGATGCAACTGGTCGAGGCTGCGCGGGCGCAGGAGACTTCGGCCGCGCCGCCGGCTCCGCCTTCCGCGCCGGGCGCACCCCGGCCGGCGCTGCCGCCACGTCCTCCGGCGCCGCCGCATCCATCCCAGGCGATGATGCCGCCCATGCCGCCGATCCCGGACATTCCCGATGTCTCGCCGATCGTGCACCGGGCGCTCGCCGAGGTGCTGCCGCAGCTGCCGACGATCATGTCCGGAGCGATCGCCGCGGTCGATCCGGAAGAGATCGACGCCGAAATAAGCGAGGCGCTCGACGAAGCGTTCGAGGAGGGCCGCCCGGAATTTCGCCGGATGAGCCGTCAGGATCGCGAGCGGATCAACCGCCAGGTCCGCCGCGCGGTGGAGCAGGCGCGTCAGGCCCGCAACCATGTCCATCGCGTAGAGGTTCGCCAGGTCGACCGCGTGCGGATCGCCGAGGCAATGGCCCGCGCCCGCGACGCCGAGCGCCTCGCCCGAGTCTCGATGGCGCATGGCGCCGACGGCATGGTGCAGGGCGCGGCCGGGATGGAGCGCGGTGCGCAGCGCATGGAAACCGAAGCCGGGCGTCTCGAGCGCGATGCCGCCCATCGCGAGCGGATCATCGCCCGCGAGCGCGCCCGCGGCCACAGCGTCAGCCACGAAGAGCTGCTCGAGGCGGCGCGCGGGATGCGCGAAGGCGCGGAAGGGATGCGCGATGGCGCGCGGGAGATGCGCGAGGCCGCGGAACGGATGCGCGACGGCCGCGAATAGCGCGCGTGAACTAGGGAGGTGACGGGCGGCCGCGCGCCGCCCGTCATTTTTTGTCAGGGCACATTCCCGAAAGGACAGGTCATGGAGATCGGCCGTCCCTCGTTCCTCAGCGCGCTGGGCGTCGCGCCGCTCCACAGCAGCGAGGCCGATTACGGGCTCGGCTTCAGCGTCGGCACGCATGCGGGGCGAACCGGGATCGGCCATGAAGGTGGGCTGCTGCTATGTCGGCTGGTGGCCGGACGAGGCGCTCGGCATTGCCATCCTCTTCAACTTGTCGGGCTCGCGCGAGGACGGGATCGAGCGGGCGCTGGCCGAACGATTACTTGGCTGATCGTTCCGCGGGCGCGTTGCAACTTGCCACGGACCCCCAAGCGGGCGTAGCCGTTGAGCCCTCGGGGGCGTGTGACGGAAAGGATTCCGTGTGGAAGCGAGGCGCGCCTATCTGAACGCCGTGGCCGGCGTCGTCCCCGAGCATGATGTGCACCGGCTGTTCATCGACTGGGCCGAAGCCAAGATCGACGACCCGCGGCTGCGCAAGCTCTTCCTGCGCATGGCGGAGCGCTCGGGAATCGAGCACCGCTGGTCGGTGCTGCCGCCCGCGCCCGGCGGGCTGCCGCATGACCGGCCGGGCGGCTTCTATCACGGCGCCATGCCCGCGACCTCGACGCGGATGGCGACCTATGCCGAGGAGGCGCCCGAGCTCGCACTGGCCGCGATCGAGAAATTGCGCGAGCAGGCCGATCTGGAGGGCGTCACCCATCTCGTCGTGGCGAGCTGCACCGGCTTCGTCGCGCCGGGGATCGATCAGATCATCGCCCGCCGGCTCGGCCTCGACAATGTCGAGCGGACTTTGGTGGGCTTCATGGGCTGCTACGCCGCCGTCTCGGCGCTGCGCACCGCCTATCATATCGTCCGTTCCGACCCGAAGGCGCGGGTGCTCGCGGTCACGGTCGAGCTTTGCACCCTGCATTTGCAGGAGCGGCAGGAACTGGAGCCCCTGCTTGCCATGCTGCAGTTCAGCGACGGCGCGGCCGCGGCCCTGCTCAGCGCCGAGCCCGAGGGGCTGGAGCTCAGCCACCTCTTCTCCTGCGCGCTCGAGGATTCGGCCGAATTGATCCAGTGGAAGATCGGCGACACCGGCTTCGAAATGACGCTTTCGGGCGAGGTGCCGGGGCGGATCCAGCATGCGCTGGCCGACGAAAATGTGCGCGCCACGCTCTACAACGGCTGGGGGCCGGGCGAGATCGACAGCTGGGCGATCCATGCCGGCGGCCGCTCGATCCTCGACGCGGCCGAGAAGGGGCTGGAGCTGCCGCAGGGCTCGCTCTGGGCCTCGCGAGAAGTGCTCGCCCAATATGGCAACATGTCCTCGTCGACCCTGATGTTCGTGCTCGCCGCGCTGATGGCGCGGCCCGGTACGGGGAAGGGCGTGGCGCTCGCCTTCGGGCCGGGCCTCGCCGCCGAGGGCTTCCATTTCGAGAAGGCGCCATGAGGGACCTGTCCGTCCGCTCCAGGCAAGAGGAGCAGATGGATGCCGACGATCTCGATCCCGCAATCTATGCGGCGGTGATCGGCGATCTCGCCAAGGTGAACAATCTGCTGATGACCGCCCGGCCGACAATCGGCTTCATCCGCCGCGCGCTGGCCGGGCGGACGGCCTTCAAATTGCTCGACGTCGGCTTCGGCCAGGGCGACATGCTGCGCTCGATCGCGCGCTGGGCGCGGCGCAAGGGAATCGCGGCCGAACTGATCGGAATCGATCTCAATCCGCGCAGCGAGTTGGCCGCGAAGCCGGTAACCCCGCCCGACCTGCCTATCGCCTACCGGACCGGCGACTATGCGAGCTGCGCCGGCGAAGGCTGGGATTTCGTCATTTCCAGCTCGGTGACGCATCATATGAGCGACGAGCAGATCCACGCCTTCCTGCGCTTCATGGAGGCCGAGGCGGCGATGGGCTGGTACGTCAACGACATCCGCCGGCACTGGTTCGCTTACCTGGGCTTCCCTTTGCTCGCCCGGATCCTGTTCTGGCACCGGATGGTGCGGCAGGACGGCCAGCTTTCGATCGCCCGCTCGTTCCGCGAGGACGAATGGTGGAAGCTGGTGATCGGCTCCGGCATCGACCCCGTCCCGGTCAGCGTCGTCAGGCGCTTTCCATTCAGATTATGCGTCGAGCGGCCGCGCTGATCGTCGGCGGGGGGCCGGCCGGGGCCTCGGCGGCGCTCGCGCTCGCCCGGGGCGGCGCCATGCCGGTGCTGATCGAGCGGTCGCCCGGCGAACGCGACCTGGTCTGCGGCGGCTTCCTCGGCTGGGACGCGATCGCCGAATTGAAGAAGCTCGGGCTCGATCCGGCGATGCTGGGCGCGAAGCCGATCCACCGGCTGCGGCTGGTCTCTGGACGCACGGTTGTCGAGGCCGCCTTGCCCCACGCGGCGGCCGGGCTCTCGCGGCGGCGGCTCGATGCCACTTTGCTGCGCATGGCCGAGGAAGCGGGGGCGGCGGTGCTGCGCGGGCGGGCGGCGCGGGCGCTGGAGGGGCACAGGCTTCGGCTCGACGATGGCGAGGAACTGGAAGGCGATGCGATCTTCCTCGCCACCGGCAAGCATGAATTGCGCGGCGCCGCGCGGGGCGTAGGCGGGCGCGCCGTCTCGATCGGCCTGCGCGCGGCGCTGGCGCCTTCGGCGGCGCTGGCGCGGGAGCTCGCCGGGACGATCGAACTGCACCTTTATGACGGCGGCTATGCGGGGCTGCTGTTGCAGGAGGATGGCGCGGTGAACCTGTGCCTGACGGCGGCGCGGGGCCGGCTCAGCGGCGGGCCGGAGGCGCTGGTGGCCGCGTTGACCAAAGAGGCGTCCCTGCTCGGCGAACGCATCGGCGGCCCTGCCCCCGATTGGGAGGCGATCGCCGGCGTGCCTTATGGCTGGCGCGCGAAAGCGACCGAGCCCGGCCTATACCGGATCGGCGACCAGGCGGCGGTGATCGCCAGCCTCGCCGGGGACGGGATCGCGGTCGCGCTGGCGAGCGGCGCGGCGGCCTCCCACGCCTGCCTGCACGGAGACGGGCCCGGCGCGCGCGCCTATCAGCGCGCCTTCGCGAGGCGGGCGAAGCGGCCGCTCGCCATCGCCGAGACGCTCCGCCACATGGCCGAGGCGCCGGTGCGGCGAAACCTGCTCATGAAGCTGGCGAAGGTGCCGGGCCTGGCCGCGAAGGCGGCCAAGCTCACGCGGATCTAGCGGGCGCCGGTGACCGAGGTGGGCGCATCCTCGCGCCATTGGCCGGACTGGCGATATTCCTCGCGCACCGTCGATTCGGGGATGTTGCTCACCGCCCAACGGGAATCTTGCGCCGGCCCGACACCGGGCCCGCCGCCGCCGTGCGGGATGCAGACGGTCTTGTGCAGGTTCAGGTGCGACACGTCGCCACCGAAGGCCCCCGGCCGGGCCAGCCCGACCAGCGCGTTCAGGTTCGCCCCGTCGACGTAGACCTG
>DATINU010000075.1:0-9566 GCA_035473955.1 Allosphingosinicella sp. | reverse complement strand
GTTGGTGTGCGGCTTCACCTGCTTCACCAGATCCAGATTGACGATGGTCGAACGGTGGACGCGCTGGAAGCGGCGCGATGGGCATGATGACGCTATGGTGGATGCCGCGCTGGAACGGGCGGCGGCTTATGCCGAAGCGGGAGCGAGCGGGTTCTTCGTGCCGGGGCTCGCCGATCTCAGGCTGCTGGGGCGGGTTTGCGGCGCCTCTCCGCTGCCGGTCAATTTCATGGCCTTCCCCGGCGCGCCGTCGGCTGCGGACGTAGCGGGCGTCGGGGTTGCGCGGATCAGCCACGGGCCGTTTCCGCATATGGCGGCGATGCAGCGGCTCAGGGAGGAAGCGGCCGCGATCTACGGCGGCTAATCGGCCAGCGCTTCCGCTTCGAAGGCCGCGAGCAGGCGGTCCATCCGCTCGATGATCTGGCGCTGGCGGTTGGCGCGCTTCTTGGTGACGTCGCGCGTCGGGCCGTCGCCCAAGGCTTCGTGCAGGGTCACCCCCTCTTCCTCGATCTGCCGGAGCAGTTCGATGGCACGGTCGCGCTCGTCGCGAATCAGGTCCAGCAGATCGTCGGTCATGCCCCGTCATAGACTTGGCGAGCGAAGCCTCCTAGCCTCCCCGCCGCATGAGCCTGTTCATTCAGCGCTTTCCGGACACTGAAACCGAGCGCGCCTATCAGCGCGGCGAGCGGGTCGAGCGCGGCTATGCGATCCGCGCGCTGATCGTCATCGCGATCCTGACCCTGCTTTCCTATGTCGGGCTCAACCCGGCGCATTTCCCGGCCGAAGGGGTGATCGCCTACAATAAGGCGGCGGGCGCATTGATCGCGGCGATGGTCGCCTTGTTCGCGCTGACCCGCACCGATTTTTATCGCGACACGCCCTGGATCGACCTGCCGATCTTCGTGGCGATGGCGGGGGCGATGAAGTGGCTGGCCTTCGTACTCTCGGGCCTCTCCGCTTATACCGGCTTCCCGCCGCACGTGATGGTGATGGTGCAGCTGGCGATCCTGATGATCTTCGCCAGCGTCGGCTTCGCCGGGACCTTCCTCTATTTCCTGGTCTGGTCGCTGACGCTGCTGGCCGCGTTCGGCTGGTGGATCATGACGCTCGACGACGTGTCCGACATCAGCCGGGTCTACACGCTGACCAATTTTTCGACCTTCTTCGTGTTCGCCCTCTACTTCAACTGGGATGTCGACCGGCGGGCCCGGAAAGTCTTCGCCACGCAGGCGGCGCTCGAGGCCGAGCGGGCGAAGACCGAGGAATTGCTCTACAATGTGCTTCCCCAGGAGGTCGCGGCGCGGCTGCGCGCCGGCGAGGCGGTGGCGGACAGCTTCGCCGATCTGACCGCCTTGTTCGTCGATATCGCCGGCTTTTCGGCGCTCGCCAAGAAGCTCTCGCCGGGGCACCTCGTCGAGCTGCTCAACGCCTTCTTCTCCGCCGCCGACCGCTGCGCCGAGCGGCACGGGCTGGAGAAAGTGAAGACGATCGGCGACGCCTATCTGGCGGTGGCTGGCGGCATGGCCTCGCGCGGCGCCGGGGCCAAGGCGGCGATCCTGTTCGCGCGCGATCTCGTCGCCGAGCTCGCCGGGATGGAGAAGGAAAGCGGCATCGCCCTCCAAGTCCGGGTTGGCGTCCATACCGGCCCGGCGGTCGGCGGCGTGATCGGCTCGAGCCGGCTCGCCTACGATTATTGGGGCGACACGATGAACATCGCCAGCCGGCTGCAAAGCGTGGCGCCGTTGAACGGCGCCGCCGTTTCCGAAGCCACCTGGTTCCAGACGCGGACTTTCCAGGATTACGAGGCGCAATCGGCGATGCTGAAGGGGATCGGCGAAACGCCAATCTATCTCGCCGTGCTTGCCGCGCCACAGAGCTGAATCACCCATAAGGGCGATTTCGCGCGGCCCGGGCCGGCGCTATACGGGCGAAGCTAGACGGGAGAGACGCAATGGCGAAGGTGACGGGGCTCGGGGGGATTTTCTACAAGGTGGCGGACCCGGCGAAGACGCAGGCCTGGTATCAGGAGAATCTCGGCATCGGGGGCGACTGGGGCGCGATGTTTCCCTGGAGCGGCGAGACGGGCGAGGATCCGTACAGCCTGCTGAGCCCGTTCAAGCAGGAAACGGATTATATGAAGCCGTCCGACGCGGCCTTCATGATCAACCTGCGCGTCGACGATCTCGACGCCATGCTCGCCGAGCTGGAGGGCAAGGGGATCGAAATCCTCGGCCGGCAGGACGAGGATTACGGCAATTTCGCCTGGATCCTCGATTGCGACGGGGTGAAGATCGAACTCTGGCAGCAGAAGGGCCCGGCGCCGGCCTGAACTAGGCGGACGTCCGCCGGGGCCAGAACCGGAAGAAGGAGCCGCCGGGGGCGGACTTCAGCACCGAGCGGCGGAACAGGCGGGCCGAGGCCCGGATGATGATCACGATCCAAAGCGCCTGCCAGACGAGCGCGAGCAGATGCGGCCACAGGCTTTCATATTGGGCGCCATAGGCGGCCATCGCCAGCGGCGAGCTGAACGGCACGAGATAGGCGAGCCAGGCCAGCGCCGGATTCTCGTTGCCGATCGCATTCATCGCCAGCAGCAGCACCATCAATTGCAGCAGCACGACCGGCATGGAGATGGTCTGGATCTCCCTGATGTTGCTCGCCTGCGCGCCGATGCCGAGGAAGAGCGCCGCCAGCACCATGAAGGTCGCGGCATAATAAAGCAGAAGCAGCGCGATCCAGATCGGCCAGCCGATTGCGGGCGACACGTCGGGCAGGCTTACCCAATCGGTGGCGAGGCCGACGAAGCCATAGGCAAGTGCCGCCGCCCCGCCCCAGATGCTGAGTCCGACCAGCGAAATGCCGAGCATCGAGAGCAGCTTGCCGAGGAAGACCGAATCGAGCGGAACCGCGGCGGCAAGGACCTCGATGACCTTGTTCGACTTCTCTTCGACGAGGGTGGAGAGCGACAGGGTGGACAGCATGATCGTGATCGCGAAGATCAGGCCCTGGCCGCCACGCGCCAGCCCGCGCCGCAGCGATTGCAGGTTGCCGGCGGCATTTGCGGTCACGTCGCGGATCACCGGGCTCTGCGCCGGCCGCACGCCCGCCGCTTCGAGCGCGGCGGCGCGCTTGGCCTCATCGACGATCAGCTGAACGCGCCGGCCGGCGAATTCGTCGATGCGCTCGGGGCCCGTCAGCACCGGCCGCTCCAGACTGCCGCTCAGCACGGCCGAATAGGCGCCCGTTTCGTCGGCAAGCAGCGCGCGGGCCTGGACGCGCACATTCTCTGCCGGAGCCACGGTCCGGAATTCGGGGAAAGCGGTCTCCGACGTTCCCGCCGCAAGCCGCGCCCGGGCGGCGGTCAGCGCCTCGGTCGTGGCGCCGTCCGCGACCAACGCGACCACGGTCGGATTGGCGGCGCGGTCCGCCTGGCCGCCCACGAAGAAGGCAAAGCCGAACAGCAGCACCGGGGCGATCAGGAAGAGGATGAAGTTGCGCGAGAAGACCTGGGCGACGAAGTCGCGGCGGGCGATCACCCAGGCGGCTTCGAACACGCTCATCATGCCGCCTGTCCTATATCGGCCGCCATATCGGCCTCGATCTCGCGGGCCGCGGCCTCGCCGGCAATGGCAACGAAGGCGTCGTGCAGCCCGCTACGCTCGATCGACAATTCCTCGATCCCGGCGCCGCCGTCGAGCAGCGCCTTCAACAGTGGCTCGATGCCGCTTGCGGGCAACTCGAATTGCCAAAGTTCGCCATTCTGCCGGGCGCCGGTCGGGAGGGCCTTGCGCCAGGCGCCGTCGGCATTCCGGGTCTTCAGGCGCACTTGGGGACGCAGGCGGTTGCGCGCCTCGGCGACCAGCCCTTCGAAGCGAATCCGGCCGCCGGCGATGATCGCGATCCGCTCGCACAGGCGCTCGGCATGATGGATGACGTGGGTCGAGAAGATCACCGTCGTGCCCGCCGCCGCCTCGTCACGGATCAAATGTTCGAGCCGGCCCTGATTGATCGCGTCGAGCCCCGAAAAGGGCTCGTCGAGCACGACCAGCTTCGGTTTGTGAACGATCGTGCCGAACAATTGAATGGTCTGCGCCATGCCCTTCGAGAGGCTCTTGATCGGCTTGTCGACATAGTCGCCGAGGCCGTTTTCCCGGAGCAGAATCTCGGCGCGCTTGCGCCCCGTTTCCAGCGGCAGGCCGCGCAGCGCGCCCATGAAGGCGACCGCCTCCTTCGTGGTCATGGCAGGGTAGAGGCCGCGCTCCTCGGGAAGGTAGCCGACGATTTTCGCGGCCTCGAGCGGCCGCTCGTGACCCAAGAGGACGCGCCAGCCACGATCGGGCTCGATGATGCCGAGCAGCATGCGAAGCGTCGTCGTCTTGCCGGCGCCGTTCGGGCCCAAGATACCGTAGATGCTGCCTTCGGGAACCGCGAGATCAATGCCGCGCACGGCCGGCTTGCCATCGAACGATTTGACGAGACCCTGCGCCTCAAGTGCTAAGCCCGCCGCCACTTGACTTGAACTCCCCCTCGCTCGACTGCGAACGGTAGCGGGAGAACGTATTGAGAGGCAAGCCGAACCTTCGCCAAAGTCTTGGGGAAAAGGCCGTTGATTTGGGCTTTTCCGCGGTTGGCGTCGCGCGCGCCGATGCCGCGCCCAAAGCGGCCCAGCGGCTGCGCGAATGGCTCGATGCCGGCGCCCATGGCGAGATGATCTGGATGGAGGAGCGGGCGGCGCTACGCGGCTCCCCACAAGGGCTCTGGCCGGAGGTCCGGAGCGTGATCGCGCTCGGCATGAGCTATACGCCCGAGGGCGATCCGCTGGCCCTCGCCGATCGGCCCGAGCGGGGACGGATCTCGGTCTATGCGCAAGGGGCCGATTATCACGAGGTGGTGAAGAAGGGGCTGAAGGCACTGGCGCGATGGCTGATCGAGGAGGCGGGCGGAGACCTCAAGGTGTTCGTCGATACCGCGCCGGTGATGGAGAAGCCGCTGGCAGAAGCGGCGGGGATCGGCTGGCAGGGCAAGCATACCAATCTGGTCAGCCGGACGGACGGGAGCTGGCTGTTCCTGGGGGCGATCTATACGACGCTGGCGATCGAGCCGGACGAACCGCACGAAATGCGCTGCGGCTCCTGCTCCGCCTGCATGGCGGCGTGCCCGACCGACGCCTTTCCGGCGCCGTTCCGGCTCGATGCGCGCCGCTGCATCTCCTACCTCACGATCGAGCATAAGGGACCCATTCCGGAGGAATTCCGGGAAGCGATCGGCAACCGCATCTACGGCTGCGACGATTGCCTCGCCGTCTGCCCCTGGAACCGTTTCGCCGACGCGGCGCGGGCGAACCAAGCCTTCCTGCCGCGCGCCGAACTTGTCGCGCCGGCGCTCGCCGATCTGCTGGCGCTCGACGATGCGAGCTTCCGGCGGGTGTTCGCAGGCTCGCCGATCAAGCGGATCGGGCGAAACCGGATGGTGCGTAACGCGGCAATCGCGGCCGGCAATAGTGGGCGGGCCGAGCTGATCCCGGCGCTCGACAGGCTGAAGAACGATCCGGATCCGGTGGTGGCGGAGGCGGCGGGCTGGGCGCTGGCGCGGCTCAGCGCGTGAGCGCGGCGACGCACGAGGCGCGATCCATGTCGCGGCCGTCGGGAAGGCGCGCGTCGACATGGGTGACGACGGGCTCGGCGCCCTGCCGCGACGGATAGAGATAGAGATCGAGCACGCAGGCAGGGCCGAGGAACTGGAGCTTGCGCGCCGTGCCTTCGCGAATGTCGAGGCCCGGCGTGCCGAACATCGCGACCAGCGCCCGGGCGTTGTGGCCTAGCACCGCTTCCAGGCCGGTGACCGAGCGCGGCGGCGGGGCCTGCACGACGGGCGCAACCCGCACGGGCGGTGCCTCGCGCGGCGCGGAGACGCAGCCGGCCAGGCCGACCAGCGCCAGTGCCGCCAAGGCCCGTCTCTTATGCCCCTCCCTCATCCGGCCCAAGGAATCAGGTTTCGCGCGGGCAGACAAGCCGGGGCGCCGCGCCCGGGCCACGGTCCGCCGCAAGCCGGGGCTCCCGCCGCACGCGCAAGCGCGCTAGAAGGGGGAAATGTCTCCGTTCCATCTCGCTTTCCCGGTCCACGATCTGGAGGCTGCGCGCGCGTTCTACGGCGGGCTGCTCGGTTGCCCCGAAGGGCGCAGCTCCCACGAATGGATCGATTTCGATTTCTTCGGCCATCAGATCGTCGCGCATCTGGCGCCAGGCGCGGTAGCCCGCTCCGCGCACAATCACGTCGATGGCCATGACGTCCCGGTCCCGCATTTCGGGGCGGTGCTGACCATGGCCGAATGGCAGGCACTGGCGGTGCTGCTGACCGAGGCCGGGGTGGACTTCGAAATGGGGCCCGCAGTGCGCTTCCGGGGGGAGCCCGGCGAGCAGGCGACGATGTTCTTCCGCGATCCCAGCGGCAATGCGCTCGAGATCAAGGCGATGGCGAACCCGGAGAATTTGTTCGCGCGCTAGGCTTGGCCGCAGCCGCCGAAGCTGCCGTTGAGGTAGATCAGCGGATCGATCTCGTCGCGCATCGCCACCTCCTCGACCAGGCCGATGAAGATGGAATGGGTCCCGAAGCGGTGGTGATCGATGCGGCGGCAGCGGATCGCCGCCTGGGCGTTGCGCAAGCGCGGCGGGGTGACGCAATCATTGTCCCAGCCGCGGATGAAGCGCTGCGCCTCCAGTTTGCGGTCGGCGAAGATGGTGGCGACCTCGGCCTGGTCGCGGTGGAGGACGTTGACGTTGAAATGGAGCGCGTCCTCGATCCAGGGATGGACCGAAGCCACCTGATTGACGCAGACGAGCAGGCTCGGCGGATCCATCGAGACGACCGAGACGGCGGTGGCGGTGATCCCCATCGGCTTGCCGTCGACGCAGATCGAAATGACGTTCACGGTCGCGGCGACGCGGCGCATCGCCTGCTTGAACGCTTCGGCGAGCTGGGGATCGGTCTCGTTCACGCCATCGCCTTACGCCGCCGGGCCCGCCAGGGCCAGATGCGGGTCAGTCCGCGAGCAGCATCACCGCGAGGCGATGCTCGCCGCTGCGTCGCCGCTCGGCGTCCGGAGGCGTGGCTGGATCGTCGAAGGCAGCGTGGAACACGCTGCGCAGCCGCGCCGGCGCGGGATCGTCTTTGCTGCATTCGAACAATTTGAACGCGAGCAGCTCATCGCCACGCATTTCCGGATAATGATACCAGCGCTGCCCGTCGTTGAAGCGCAGGGCGATATGATAGCTTCCACCGTCGGAGGCCGGCGCTGCGGCGATCACGTCCGCCATCTCGACGCTGCCGGGATCGCAGAGCGCCAGCGGCATGTGGCGGAGCGGGCCCTGCATGCCGACCGTCCCCCAGAAGGAAATGGCGACGCAGCCGGCGACGTCGTCGCAGGCGTAGCGCGCCTGCCAGGCGCCAGCGGCCTCGGGCGTGACGATGCCGGCGAGGTTGCGCGCGAAATCGTCGGCGCTGAGGCCGAAATCCTGATGCACCCAATCGGCATAGACGGCGTCCTCCTCGCCGCCCCTGCACACGGGCTTCAGCCATTGCGCGATTTCGAGGCGCCGGCCCGGGAAGAGGCGGTTGCGGACGAGCGCTTCGATTTCGGCCGAATCGATCTCCGCATCCCGCGCGACCGAACGTTGGCGGAGCAGGACGAAGCCATGGTCCCGGAAGCACGTCGCTTCGGAGGCGGCGCCCGCCTGCAGCGTTCGGGCATCGCGAATCTCCAGCGGAAGCGTCGAAGGATCGAAGCCCGGTCCGGGCGCCCGGTCACCCGGATAAAAGACCTTTTGCGCGGACGCGGGCGAGAGGAGCCCGTTGAGCCGCGCCATGGTCATCGCCGGCTATGCCCGGCGAGAATCTCCGCCACCCATCGCGCCGCGGTCAGCGCGCTGAGATCGGTGGCATCGAGGCTCGGGTCGAATTCGGTCAGATCGACCGCACGCACCCGCTCTTCCTCGGCCAGGCGCCGCGCGGCACGGAAGAAATCCCAGACCGGCAGGCCGCCCGGCCGCGCGCCCGGCGCGCCGGGAAACTGGCCGCGGTCGATCACGTCGATATCGAAATCGACGAGAATCGCCTCGACGTGCGAGAGCCGTTCCAGAGCGTCGTCGATCGCCGCCTCTATCCCCTCGCCGAGTATGAATTCCAGGTCGTAAATGCCGATCCCGGCGGCGAGCGCGTCCTCGTGCATCGCCTTCGTATTGGCGAAAGGCGCGAGGCCCAATTGGCAGACATTGGCGCCGGGCAGGCCGTCTTCGAGCAGGCAGCGGACCGGATTGCCGTTGCGCGGACCGTCGTCCGTCTCGCGCATGTCGAAATGGGCGTCGAGGGTGATCAGGCCCACCTCGGCCAGCGGCACGCCGAGCCCGTGCGCCGCCGGCCGGGTCACCGCATTGTTGCCGCCGATCACCAGGGTAAATTCGTGCCGCGCGGTGCAGTCGGCGACGGCCTCGCGCAAGGGGGCAAAGCCCTCCGCCGGCATCAGCCCCTGCAGCCCGACATCGCCTGCATCGCGCACGGCCGCCTCAAGCTCCAAAGTTTCGACCAGATCGTAGGTGCTGATCCGTCGCATCGCCTTGCGGATCGCAGCGGGGGCGAGATCGCAGCGGCCCGGGGTCACCGAGCCCGCCTCCATCGGCGCCCCCAGGAGGGCAACCGGGGCGGCCATATCGTCGGTCAGCAGATCGGCGATCGATTTCCAGCTCATCCTTTGCTCCTATCGCGCGAAGCTCTAGAAGGCGAGCCATGTGGGACCGGCTGCTCGTCGACTGCAATCTCGCGACCATGGATCCGGCCGTGCCCGGCGCGTTCGGCGCGATCGAAAATGGCGCGGTCGGCATCCAGGACGGGCGGATCGTCCGGGTCGGGCGGCGCACCGAGCTGGCCGGCTATCAGGCGAAGCGGGTCGAGACGCTGAAAGGCGCCTGGGTCACGCCGGGGCTGGTCGATTGCCACACGCATCTGGTGTTCGGCGGCAACCGCGCCGGGGAATTCGAGCAACGGCTCGAAGGCGCGACCTATGAGGAGATCGCGGCTGCGGGCGGGGGCATCGTCTCGACGGTGAAGGCGACGCGCGAGGCGAGTCTCGACGAACTGATCGAAGCCTCGCGGCCCCGGCTGAAAATGCTGATGGCGGGCGGCGTCACCACGGTCGAGATCAAGTCGGGTTACGGGCTCGACATCGAAACCGAGCTGAAGATGCTTCGCGCCGCGATGGCGCTTGGCGAGAGCGAGCAAGTGAGGATCGAGCGCACCCTGCTGGCGCTGCATGCGCTGCCGCCCGAATTCCGCGAACGGCGCGAGGAGTTTGTCGCCATGGCCGTGGAGACGATCCTGCCGGCGGTGGTGGACGAAGGGCTGGCCAGTGCCGTCGACGCCTTTTGCGAAGGAATCGGCTTCACGCCGGGCGAGGTGCGGACCCTGTTCGAGGCGGCGCGCGACAATGGCCTTTCGATCAAGCTCCATGCCGAGCAACTGTCCAACCTCGACGGTGCCGCATTGGCCGCAGACTATGGCGCGCTCTCCGCCGATCATCT